>JAWLGW010000461.1:0-5845 GCA_041690735.1 Planctomycetota bacterium | reverse complement strand
GCTCGACTTCGTCCGCGGCCTGTGGCCTGCGATCGAGCGGGCCCTGGAGTGGATCGAGCGCCACGGCGACCGGGACGGCGACGGCTTCGTCGAGTACGCCCGCCACACCGAGCGGGGGCTGGTGCAGCAGGGCTGGAAGGACTCCCACGACTCGGTGTTCGACGCCCGCGGCGAGGACGTCGAGCCGCCGATCGCCCTGTGCGAGGTGCAGGCCTACGTGTACGGCGCCTACCGCAAGGCCGCGGTCATGGCGCAGGCCCTGGGGGACGAGGGGAGGGCGCAGGACCTCGAGGGCCGGGCCGCGACCCTGCAGCGGCGCTTCGAGGAGGCGTTCTGGAGCGACCGCCTGGGGACCCTCGCCCTGGCCCTCGACGGCAGCAAGCGCCCCTGCGAGGTCCGGACCTCCAACGCGGGGCAGTGCCTCCTCACCGGGATCCTCCGGCCCAAGCTGGCGGGGCGGGTGGCGGAGGACGTGCTGGCGCCGCCCCTGTTCAGCGGCTGGGGCGTCCGCACCCTCGCCGTGGACCAGCCGCGCTACAACCCGCTCTCGTACCACAACGGCTCGGTGTGGCCCCACGACAACGCCCTGATCGCGGCCGGCCTGGCCCGCCACGGCTTCACCGCCGCCGCCCTGGGGATCTTCGAGGCGCTGTTCGCGGCCGCCCGGGCCTTCGACCTGAGCCGCCTCCCCGAGCTGTTCTGCGGCTTCCCGCGCGGCACCTGCGGGCGGCCGGTCCAGTACCCGGTGGCCTGCCTGCCGCAGGCCTGGGCCGCCGGGGCGCCCTTCCTGCTGCTGCAGGCGGCGCTAGGCCTGCGGATCGACGCCCGGGCGCGGCGGGTGGAGCTGCACCGACCGCGGCTCCCCGAGTGGCTGCGGTGGGTCGAGCTGCGCGGCCTCGACGTGGGGCGCGGCGACTCCCTCGACCTCCTGGTGCGCCGCCACAGCCTGGGCGCCGTGGTGGAGGTGCAGCGACGCGAGGCGGAGGACCTGCGCGTGGTGGTCATCAAGTGATCGTGCGCGAGGGCCGCGGCTGGGTGGACGGAGAGCGAGACCTGTGCGGGTTCTGCCTGCAGGTGTACGTGGTCGAGCTGGAG
The DNA here is from genome assembly GCA_041690735.1 of Planctomycetota bacterium. Lineage (GTDB taxonomy): Bacteria > Planctomycetota > J058 > J058 > J058 > JAWLGW01. The sequence continues at coordinate 4,750 of JAWLGW010000461.1, read as the reverse complement.
GTGCGCTGCGTCGGGTGCGACCGGGCGGTGTGTCCCATGTGCGTGGTGCGGCTGGAGGTGTCGGCCGAGATGCTGTGCCCCGAGTGCGGGGCAGAGAGGGGCTGAGGTGGCGCGGGCCATGTGGAAGGGGGTGGTCGCCCTGGGCGACGAGCGGGTGCCCGTGAAGCTGTACGCGGCCGCGATCGACCGCCGGGTGCACTTCCGCCTCCTCCACGCGGCCGACGGCCAGCCGGTGCAGCAGCGCATGGTGCACCCCGGCTCGGGCGAGCCGGTGTCCCGCGACGAGGTGCGCCGGGCCTTCGAGGTCGAGCGGGGCGTCCTGGTCGCCCTGAGCGGGGACGAGCTGGAGTCCCTGGAGTCGCCGCGGGCCGAGCGGACCATCGAGACGGTGGCCTTCGTCCCGCCGGCCGCGATCCCGCCCGCCTACGTCGACCGCCCCTACTACCTGGGCCCCGACGGCGACCAGGAGGCGTACCTGGCGCTCGTCGCCGCGCTGGCGCGGCGAGAGCGCGCGGGGATCGTGCGGTGGGTCATGCGCAACAAGCGCTACGTGGGCGCGCTGCGCGCCCGGGAGCCCGGGCAGCTGCTGCTGGTCACCCTGCGCCGCCACAGCCAGGTGGTCGAGCCGGGCGCCGTGGAGTCGCCCGGCGGCCGAGCCCTGGACGAGAAGGAGCGCCGCCTGGCGCGCCAGCTGATCGACGCCCTGGCCGGCCCCTTCGAGCCCGAGCGGTACAGCGAACGGTACAGCGAGCGGGTCCGCGAGCTGGTCGAGGCCAAGGCCGCCGGCCGGAAGGTCGAGGCCAGGCCGCCCAGGCGGAAGAAGCCCGCCCGCTCGCTGGAGCGCGCCCTGAGCGAGAGCGTGCGGGCCGCGAAGGAGCGCAGCGTTGCCTGAGACCGAGCGAGACCCTGGGGTGCGGGCCTTCTGGTCGGGGACGATCAGCTTCGGCCTGGTGGCGATCCCGGTGCACCTGCTGGCGGGCACCCGCGGCCGTGACACCTCCCTGCGCACCCTCGCCCCCGACGGCACGCCCCTGGCGCGAGAGTACGTGTGCCCCGCCGACGGAGAGGTGCTGGAGCGCGAGGACATCGTGCGGGGCTTCCCCCTGGGCGACGACGCGTTCGTCGTCGTCAGCGACGAAGAGCTGGAGGCCCTCGAGCCCGAGCGCTCCCGCGACATCGACCTGCGGCGGTTCGTGGCCCGCGACGCGATCGACCCCGCCTTCTTCGACCGGGCCTACCTCCTCGCCCCTGACGGCTCCTCGACCAAGGCGTACCGCCTGCTGGCGGACGTCATGGAGGAGACCGGGCAGGCTGGCGTCGCCACCTTCGTCATGCGGGGGCGCGAGCACCTGGTGGCGATCCTGGCCGAGGGCGGCGTGCTGCGGGCCGTGACCCTCCGCTTCGCCGACGAGCTGCGCGAGCCGGACCAGGCGGGCCTGCCGGTGGAGGGGAAGGCCCCCGCCGCGACGCGCCGGCGCATGGAGCAGGCGATCGACGCCCTGGCCCAGGACGCCATCCCCGCCGGTGTCCTCACCGACGAGCCGGCGGCGGCGCTGCGCGCGATCGCGCAGCAGAAGCTGGAGCGCGGCGAGGACGTGATCGAGCTGGGCGAGGAGGTCGCCGCCGCGCCCGAGGAGGAGCCGGTCGACATCGTGGCGGCGCTGCGCCGCAGCCTGCGAGCGGGCGGGCGGGGGGATCCGCGGCGGTCGCCACCGAGGGGCGCCATCGGCGCCGCCGGCGACCTCGCCGGTCACAGCAAGCAGGAGCTGTACGAGCGCGCCAAGGCGCTCGACATCCCCGGCCGCAGCAAGATGACCAAGGACGAGCTGATCGCGGCCCTGCAGGGGCGGTAGGCCAGGGAAGAAGACGAGCAAGAAGAAGAGTTGGCCACCGAACGACACCGAAGGAAGAAGGACCGTTGATCTCGTTCAGACGACCATCCCCAGCGCCTTGCGGGCGCGCTGGGTCAGGCCCTGGCGCACATCTACGTAGCCGGGCCAGGGGTCGGGGGCGGCGACGATGGCCGCGGCGTCTCGCGCCGTCCACCTCGGCGGGCGCTCCGGGTCGAGGTCCGCCCACGTTATGGGCACGGCGACCGGCGCGCCGGGGCGGGCGCGCGCCGAGTAGGGGGCGATCGCCGTCGACTCGCGCGCGTTGCGCAGGTAGTCCACGAAGACCTTGCCGCGCCGCTCGCGCTTGGCGAGGCGCGCCGTGAAGGTCCTCGGGTGCGCGCGGGCGAGGTCCCGGGCCACGGCCGCCGAGAAGCCCTTCACCAGCTCCCAGCCGTAGCGGCGCAGGAGCGGCACCACCACGTGCAGGCCCGCGCCCCCGGTCGCCAGCACGAAGCTCTCCAGGCCGAGGGCGGTCAGCCGCGCTCGCACGACCCGCGCCGCCTCCACCACGGCCGGCCAGCGGACGGTCGGTCCCGGGTCGAGGTCGAGGACCATGCGGTCGGGCCGCTCCAGCCGGTCGGACCGGCTGCCCCACACGTGGAGCTCGATCACCCCGTGCTGCGCCAGGACGAGCAGGGCCTCGCGGCCGTCGATCGCGAGGTAACGCTGCTCCACCCCGGCGCGCTTGTCGATCACCACCCGCGGGACCGACTGGGGGATCGAGGGGCGGGCCCGCTTCTGATAGAAGCACTTCTCCCCCCGACCGGCCGGGCAGCGGAGCAGGGTCAGGGGGCGATCCTTGACGAAGGGCAGCATGAGGTCCGCCACCGCGTCGTAGTAGCGGACGAGGTCGAGCTTGGTGACGCCCGCCTCGGGGAACAGCACCCGGTCGGGGTGGGTGACCCGCACTGGACCGATCCGGGGCGGCGGGGTGCGCGGGCGGCGCCCGCGGCTCGCCGCCTGCGGCGCCTCCGCGGGCCGCTCGCGCCGGGTGTCCTGGGGGCAGGCGTCCTCCCGCAGGCCCTGGAACGAGGCGTGCCGCACCTTGCCGTCGTCGGTCCAGCCGGTGAAGGCCACCTCCGCCACCACCTCGGGCTCGAGCCAGTGGATCCCACGGGCCTCCGCGCCGCGCGGCGCGTCGTGCACCGGCGGCGGCGCGCGCTCCAGCGGCTCGAGGCGCTCGCGCAGCGAGATCAGCTGGGCGGCGTCGAAGCCGGTGCCCACTCGGCCCGCCAGGCTCCAGGGCGCCTCCGGGTGGCTCGGGTCGTGCACTGCGAGCACCAGCGCGCCCAGCCCCGCCCGCGACCCCTGGGGGTCGGTGTAGCCGACCACCACCAGGTCCTGCCGCTCGAAGCACTTGCTCTTGAGCCAGGCGCGGGCGCGGCGCCCCAGCAGGTAGGGCGCGTCGGCGCGCTTGGAGACCACCCCCTCCACCCCGAGGCGGCAGGCCTCCTCCAGCACTCGGGACCCCGAGCCGCGCAGGTGGTCGCCGAACCGCAGCGGGTGCCCGCGAGGCAGGTCCGCCAGCAGGTGGCGCAGGGCCTCCTTGCGGGCGCGCAGCGGAGAGCCCGTCAGGTCCCACCCGTCGAGGTGGAGCAGGTCGAAGGCCACCAGGACCACGCCCTCGCCGCCGCGCCCAAGCGCGCTCTGCAGCGACTGGAAGCGGCTGATCCCGCGCGCGTCCTCCACCACCGCCTCGCCGTCGAGGAGCGCGGCGCGGCAGGGGAGCGCCGCGGCGGCGGTCGCCACCCCGGGCATGCGGCGGGTCCAGTCCTGGCCGCGGCGCGTGGTGAGGCGGACCTGGCCCTCCTCCACCCGACACAGCAGCCGGTAGCCGTCGAGCTTGACCTCGTGCAGCCACCCCTCCCCCTCCGGCGGCACCTCGACCGGGGAGGCCAGCTGCGGGCGGGGCTCGTCGGGCAGCGCGCCGCGGCGGGCGCCGGGCACGGTGGACGGATTCCCCAGAGCCGGCCCGGCGCCCTCGGGCAAGGCGGCCAGCTCGACGGGGCGCGCCCCGGGGCCGCGGTCGGAGCGCCACACGCGCTCGGGCGCCGCCGCCACCTCCGCCAGCACCCGCCCGCTGAGCACGCTGCGCGCGTCCGACTCCACGATCGGCGCCGCCTCCGCGCCGCTGGCCTCCGCGTCGCGGCGCTTGATCAGCAGCCACCGCTCCCGCCCCCCATCGGCCCCGTCCTCCGCGCCGGTGCGCACCAGCCGCCAGCCTCCCCGCAGCTTCTCCCCGGCCAGGCGGAAGGCGAGCGAGCCCTTGGCCAGCCCGGCGCGCGCGTCGCCGTCCGGCGTCCACGTCCCGCGGTCCCAGACCACCACGGTGCCGCCGCCGTACTCCCCCGGCGGGATCACCCCCTCGAACGCGGCGTACTCCAGGGGGTGATCCTCCGTCCGCACGGCGAGCCGCCGGTCGCGCGGGTCGAGGCTGGGGCCCTTGGGCACCGCCCAGCTGAGCAGCACCCCGTCGAGCTCCAGCCGGAGGTCGTAGTGGAGGCGCCGCGCCGCGTGCTGCTGCACCACGAACTGCAGCGCGCCGCGCCGCTGCCCCGAGCGGCGCGAATCTCCCGCGGGCTCGGGGGTGCGAGAGAAGTCGCGCTTGCGGCGATAGGTGTCGAGGTCAGCCACACCGGGCGAGGCGCAAAGCTCGTGCCCTCGTAGGACGTGGCGTAGGTGCGGGCGGCGCCCCGCGCCCCGTCACGCCTGCCCCCAGGGCGAGATGCCGCCGTCACGGGGCCGCCTCGGCCTCCGGGGAACGCCGAGGCGGGCCGGCCAAGGCTCAGCGGGCGCAGTCGAAGGCCATCACCCGCTGGCTCCAGGCCCGGGTGCGGGTGAACCGCGCCGGCAGCTGC
>JAWLGW010000460.1:2926-5847 GCA_041690735.1 Planctomycetota bacterium | reverse complement strand
CGAGGGCGACGGCTTGAGGGTGTCCACTCGGACTGGCCGCCTCCCGCGGCAGGTCAGTTGCCCGTGACGTTCATCGGGTAGACGAGGTGATCCGGGTCCCACCAGATCACGTGGAAGACGCCCTCGATGATCACCCCCCAGACCCGCTCGGCCTGGCCGATCCGGAGTGAACAGATCTCGTCGAAGTCGTCGAGGTTCAGCCCCTCCAGCCGCTGCTGTGCGTCCTTGCCGAGCTCGGAGCGCGCGATGTAGTGGCTGCCGGTCTTGCGTGCTCCTCCGAGGTCGAGGACGTCCCGCCAGGACGAGGCCTGCTCGATCGACTTGAACCGCTTGTGGATCTGGATCAGGTGGTCTTTGGTGGCGTTGTGCCAGGTCCAGGGGCCTTCGAAGTCGATCCTGATGAAGCGCCATGAAGGCTTCGCGTCCAGCGAGTGCTCTGGACCCTTGGTGGCTTTCTCCGGGACGCCTCGCTTCGGGCCTGCACCGGCGGAGGCCTTGGCGGGCACGAACTTCTTCCGCTTCCGCTTCGCCATCGATCAGTCGACGAGCGAGCCGTAGTAGGTCGCCATGTCCTCGTGGCTGATCTCGCGGTTGCCGCGTTCGCCGGGCGCAAGGCCGCGACGCGCCTTGATCCACGGCGCCTCGCGGTGCGTGAGCTCGCTCAGCTGGTGGGCGTTGAACTCGCCGTAGTTCGCCAGGACCACCTGGACCGTCTCCGCCTCCTCGTCGCGCAGCGGTTTTCCGAGCCACGAGTCGACCGTGAACTTCCCCCGGTGCTGCTGGTACAGCGCAGGCACGACGGGACCGGCGGCCCACGCCTCGATCTGCTCGGGAAAGAGCGGCTCGTCCTCCCACACCAGGTGCCAGGCCTGGCAGTAGTACACGAGCTTCTGCAGCTTCATCGCAGACATCGACCCGCACTGCTGCAGGATGTGCGCGGCCACGTCGTGGGCGCTCGCCATGGTGGTCCCCCTGACTCCGGCAACGTAACGCGCCGCTCGGCGCGTGTCGATGACCTCTCGCATCGCGAGTGCCGCCGCCAGGGCGCGGGATCGTAGCTCCGCTTCGGCCTTCGCCCAGCCCCGCGTTGCGTGCGGCCCCGACCCCGAACGAGCTCCCGCGTCCCGATTCGAGACGGGACCTTGCGGCGGCGGGAGTTGAGGAGCGCTGCGGAAAAGTGTTCCCGTAGCGTCGGTGTAGTCTGCTATACCAACTACACGAACGCAGCAACGTAGAGTCGTCGCCTCGCGCTGATACCTTTGGGCGCGTGAGCGACGACGATGACGAGGACGCCTTGACCCAGCAGCTCAACCTGCGCGTGTCGAAGCGCGACATCGATCGCCTCAACAAGGTGCGCGGCCCTGTCCCGCGCTCGCTGCTCGCCCGGGAGGCGATGCGGCGAGGGCTGGAGGACTTCGAGAAGGACCCCGCCCTGGTCCTGAAGATCCCGCCTTCGACGCCTGGCCCGAAGCCGGCGCCGAAGCGCCGCCCCAAGGCCGACTAGCCACCCACCGCGACCTCAAGCCGGACAAGGTGCCGCTCGGCGCCCCCGCTCGGAGTACGCCTATGCCCCAGCCCGCCACGCTCACCCGCGCCGCCTGCTGCGTCTGCGGCGGCCCTGCCGTCGCCGAGGTCAAGCCGCGCCCGCTCCCGGGCGAGCTCGATCCGCCCTGGCTGCCCATGTGCGCCGGCTGCGGTGACGCCGCCTACCTCGGCCGCCTCGACCCGCCGCGGCCTCCGGCGCCGCCCTGCCCGAGCTGCGGGAGGTCCTCGTGAGCGACCAGGGCTCGCTCCTCGAGCTGCGAGACGAGGGGGGCGACGTGCGCCACTACCTCGCGGGGCGGCCGGTCCACTGCGGCGAGGCCCTGGAGCTGCTGACCGACGGCGGCTGGCTGCCGGTGCGCTACGAGGGCCGCTGGCGCCGCGGCGGCGGGACGCGCTTCGCCTGGGAGCCGCCGCCGGCGCCGACGATCGAGGTCACGCTTTACCTGCCGCGCCCGGTGGGCGCCTTCGACGCTCCGGCGCTGACGCCGCAGGCGGACGCGCGCCTGCGGTGGCCGTCGCGGTGAGCGAATACGAGGAGCGCGCCGACGTGGCCGCTCCCACGCACGGGAGGGTGTCCACCTGCGTGGACGCCCTCGAGGGGGGAACCATGAAGCCTTCGACCGGCTGACCCACCCGAACAACCTGCCCGCCTTCTGAGCCCTGGCCGCGGTGGCTGGGGCGACCGCTACCGGAACGTCCCGGGCCCGGCGCTGCGCGCGCCGCCCCGGGTGGAGGGGAGATTCCATGTCCGCACCGTTCGCTGTCCCGTCTTCGATCGTCAGCCTCTGCGAGGACCTCGCCGAGGAGGAGCGCACCGACTACAAGGAGCTGGTGGAGCGCGTCGCCGCCCGGTTCCCCGAGGCGATCGCCTGGTACCGCTCGCTCAAGGGCGGCGCCCGCCGGCCGATCCTCGAGGCCTTCCGCGCCCAGGAGCAGGTGGAGGTCGACCGCGTCGACCCCGAGCGCTACTTCCCGTGGCTGGCGGAGGTCCACCGGGCCCTGGGCGCGCCCGCGCCACTCGAGCGGTTCCAAACCCCCGAATCCCCGCGCCGCCTGCCTCGGTTCGACGTCCCGAAGCTGATCGACGACCTCGGCCGCTGCCGCCGCGGCGGACGGGTGCTGCTGGAGGTCGACCGGCACGGCGTCGCCCGCCGCTGGTTCCTGATCCCGCACGGGCTCGAGCTGGTGGACGTGGGCGAGCTCCCGCACCGGCGCGACCGCACCGACGAGGACCTCGGGCAGCTCGGCGTCGCGCTGGCGGAGGTGATCTCGTGATCGCGCGTCGCGACCTCTACGGGCTGCGCCTCAGCGCGCAGGAGGCGAGCATGATCGAGACGCTGGGCGAGGGCGCGGTCAGCGGCTCGCAGGAGCTCGCG
>JAWLGW010000460.1:0-2916 GCA_041690735.1 Planctomycetota bacterium | reverse complement strand
CAGCGCCTGATGGCCCGCGATCCCGAGCTGTGGGTAAATCCGGCGTCGCCCCGCTCGGTGTACAGCGTCCTGCGGCGGCGACTAGAAGAGGCGGGCGCGCCCTGCCGACTCGCCGGGGGCCGAGGGTTCTACGCGCTCGAGGAGGCCCAGCGGGAGCCGGGACGCGAGCGTCGGCTGGCCTTCCTCGCCCTGGACGTGCTCGAGCAGTTCGGCGAGGGGGTGGCGGTCGGTGCCGCCGAGCTCGCCGCCTGGCGCGGGTGGACCCGGCCGGTCGCCCGCGATCGCCACCGCGACCTCCTCGCCCCCGAGGTGCCGGCCGAGGTCCTGAGCGACGGCGTGGTCGCGCTGACCGCGAGGACCCGGCGCTGGGTGGAGGAGGTCCTGGGCGTCGAGGTGCGCCTGCCTCCGACCCCCAAGCCCGCCCTGGAGTCGGTGGCCGAGACCCGGCGCCGCCGCGACGCGAACCGGCGGGAGGCCCAGGGGCGCCGACAGCGGATCGCCCTGCTGCTCGACGTGGTCGACCTCGCCCACACCCTCGGCTTCCGGGTCACGCCGTCGGCCTGGGTCGCCCGCTTCGCTGGCGAGGTCAGCGACGCCGCTGCCCAGCGCCGGTGGGAGCGGCTCAAGCGGCGCCTTCGAAGGGAGGGGGTGCCGCACGAGCTCGAGCCCCAGGGGAACGAGCTGGCGCTGGTCCTCCGGCCGCGAGACGTGGAGGCCGCGGCCGCCGAGGTGGACCGGCTCCTGGGCCTCCCGCCGGTGGAGCGGGCGGAGGCCCTTGTGGGGGCCGCGTGAGGGTGCGTCAGAGGGTAGGCGTATGTTCGGAAGCGAGCCCGCGGGCCAGCCGCTACTCCGGCCCGGGGCTCAAGGACGAGAACACGATGAGCCTACCGGAAGCCCCCGACGAGCAATCGATTCGGGATCACCAGCACCTCGTGGCGATCCTGTCGTGCGCGGAGAAGATCTACGAGCCGGGCTTCCTCCGTCTCTCGCGAGCCGTTCTGACTCGGCGCTACGAGCACGGCGAGCTCGGGCGGAACGAGCTGCGCCAGGCAACCTGCTCGCTGTTCCGTTACCTCGGCGACCGCGAGCTCGCACGCGAGCTGCGCTGGCAGGCGGAGACGGCCCTGGCGTCACCGGCGGCGCGGCGTGTTCTCCAGCTGGCTGGGTGGTTCTCGGAGGACCCGTGGCGCGTCGCCGAGCTGGTTCGCGTAGGCGTGATCGCCTCCATGCTCGGCCCGCCCTGGGTCGACCTGCTGGCCTCGAGCGGCGCCGGCGACGTCGTGACGGCGCTGGAGATCGTGGAGGAGGCGGTGGAGGAGGTCTATCCCGGGAATCTCTACTGGTCGAGCGCTGTCTCGCGCTGCCAGACGATGCTCGCGGGGGTTGATCGGGACCGCCTCTGGGCCGACCTCGACGAGCGCCTGGGGCCGGCGCGCGACGTCAAGGCAACCGAGGCCGTGGAGGCGAAGGACCCCGCCCTCGCGCGCGCCTGGGAGAGGGTCCCCTTGGACATGCTCGAGCGGCTGGACGCGAGCGGCCGGAGGGTCGGTCTCGAGCCGATCGGTGCCATGATCCGCAAGGTGCGGGGGGAGGCGCGGCGGTCGGCGACGCGGCGCGGGGGCCGCACACGAACGGAGCAACGGCAGATGAAGGCGTGCCGGCAAGCACCCGCCGACCTGCTGCTCCGCGAGGACGCCGAGCCGTGCGCTGGGAGTCGCGCCCAAGACCAGCGGATCGTGGCCGAGTTCGACCCGACAACGGAGAGCGTCACCCTGGCGGAGCTCCACGAGGAGGCCCAGGCGCGCTTGGCGCGGCTGCCCCCCGAGGACGCCGAGCTCGTGCGGCGTCACCTTGAGGGTGCCAGCTTCCGTCAGCTAGCGCGGGAGAAGGGCGTGCACCACTCGAAGCTGCAGCGGGCGTACGAGCGGGCAGTTGCAACACTCAGAGAACGCGAGAGTTAGAAAAATCTCAGATTCTCTGCGCCACCGGGGGGCTTCGCGTCCTTTGGTGGTGTGAGCAGACCCGAACCCGAGCAAGACGCCCGCGCCCTTGAGGCGGTCCTGAACCTCCTCGAGGGCCTGATCCCGACCTTCCCGGCTGCCGACCGCCGGGAGTGGATTGCGGCGGCGGTGCGCCTTCGCCGGATCAAGCTGGAGATCGAAGCCAGCGAAGCCCCGCCACAGGGAGACCCGATGTGGACCGGCTAGCACGCCGTGCCCGCGGCGGAGGGGGTGCCCGCCCCCTCCGCGCGCAGGGCCACGGCCATGAACGACAGCGCCCCCATGATACTCGGCGCTCCGACCGCGCCCTCGCGCAGGCCGCGCGCTGCGTCGACCGCGCTCGCGACCTCCTCGAGGAGGTGGACGGGGAGCTCGCCGGCCGGGAGCGATCCCTCGCCCGCGAGGCCGGCGTCGCGCTCCGCGACCTCGGCGAGCAGCTCGCCCACCTGGCGGCGGGAGGGGCGCATGGCTGACCTGCAGCTGCGCGAGCTCGAGCGCCGCGCCGCCGCCGGAGACGAGGCCGCCGCGGCCCGCCTTCAGCGATCGAGGCGGCGCGCCGGTCGGGAGCCGGAGCTCCTCGAGCTGCTTAAGACCGAGCGGGAGCGCCGCCTGCTTCGGGCGACCCTCACCTGGGCCTCGGCCGAGCCGGACCCGGTCGAGGGGCTCGTGCCGCGGCGCCCTGACGAGATCCTGCTGCGGGCCCTCGGAGGGCTCACGGACACCCTCCGGTGGGGGGCCGGCCCGTCGCCGCGCGAGCGCGAGGGGATCGAGATCGTCCGGCGCGTGCGGGACGTGCTTCGGGATCACCGCGAGCTGGCCCTCGCCGCGGCGGCCCACTACATGCCCTGGGTGTACGAGGCTCATGCCGCGGCGTTCTTCGCGCGGCAGTCGTCGCGGCGCCAGGCGCTGGAGGGCA
>JAWLGW010000459.1:0-5852 GCA_041690735.1 Planctomycetota bacterium | reverse complement strand
CCGGTGAGCCGCCAGTGCGCCAGGGCGACCCCCGTCAGCAACAGGGCGCCCGCCCACCAAGGGAGCAGCGTCACGACTGCGCCTCCGGGGCGGGGAGGGGGAGCTCCTTCCCGTTCGGCAGCAGGTTGGGGGGGACGAGCCGGCCCTCCCGCATGCGCTGGAAGCGGACGCACCGCTCGTGATCGCTGTCGCAGAAGTTGATCTTCCACAGCTCCAGCAGCGACTTGAGGCTGAACAGCTCGTACATCGGGCAGCTATCGGAATGGGGGCACGCCACGGGGGGCACTCCTGACGCGGTGAACCGGCCCGCCAAGCGTATTCCCGGTAGCGCATATTTTCAACTAGCGACCTCCCCGAGGTCCGCCCCGGCCCGGAGCGGGCGCCCCCAGCGAGGGCGGCGCCGGCGCGGAAGGCTGCCGCGCGGCCACCTCAATACAGGACGCGGAACCGGATCGTCCCCGGCACGGCGCGCAGCTGATCGCGCAGCTCCTTGGGGTAGTCGCGGTCGATGTCCACCACCACGTAGCCGAGGTCGGCGGTGGTCTGGAGGTGCTGGGCGAGGACGTTGGTGTTGGCGTCGGCGAGGGCCCGGTTGAGCGCGCCCAGGACGCCGGGCTGGTTCCTGTGGATGTGGAGCAGCCGGTGGGCCTTCCCCGGCTGAGGCGCCAGGCTCAGGCCCGGGAAGTTGACCGCGCCGATCGTGGCCCCCTGGTCGCTGAAGGCGACCAGCTTGTTCGCCACCTCCACGCCGATGTTCTCCTGCGCCTCGAGCGTGCTCCCCCCGATATGCGGCGTCAACACGACGTTGGGCAGGCCCTGCAGCGGAGACTCGAAGGGGTCGGCGTTCGACTTGGGCTCCTTGGGGAACACGTCCACCGCGGCGCCGCCCAGCCGCCCCTCGCGGATCGCCTCCGCCAGCGCGTCGACGTCGACCACGGTGCCCCGGCTGGCGTTGATCAGGTAGCTGCCGGGGCGCATGGCGGCGATGCGCTCCCGGCTCATGAGGCCCTGTGTGCTCGGGTCCTGCGGGACGTGCAGGGTGACCACGTCGGCCTGGGGGAGGAGCTCGTCGAGCGACGCCACCTGGCGGGCGTTCCCCATGGGCAGCTTCGCCTCCACGTCCTGGTAGATCACCCGCATGCCCATGGCCTCGGCCAGGATCGACACCTGCGAGCCGATGTGGCCGTAGCCCACGATCCCCAGGGTCTTGCCGCGCAGCTCGTAGCTGCCGGCCGCGCCCTTGGTCCACTTGCCGGCGTGGGTGGCGCTGTTCTTGTCGCCGAGCCCGCGCAGGAGCATGACCGCCTCGGCGATCACCAGCTCGGCCACGCTGCGGGTGTTGGAGTGGGGGGCGTTGAACACGGGGATCCCGCGGTCGGCCGCGGCGGCGAGGTCGACCTGGTTGGTGCCGATGCAGAAGCAGCCCACCGCGAACAGGCGCCGCCCCGCCGCCAGCACCTCCGCGGTGAGCTGGGTGCGGGAGCGGACCCCGATCACGTGCACGTTCGCCACCGCCTCCAGCAGGGCGGCGCCGCTCAGGCTCTTGTCGAGCCGCTCCACCTGCGTGTAGCCGGCCCGGTGGAAGGACTCGATCGCGGTGTCGTGGATCCCCTCCAGCAGCAGGATCCGGATCTTCTGCTTGGGGAACGACAGCGGCTGCTCGGGCACCTGGCCTCCCTAGGGAACGGCTGCGCAGGATACCGCTGGCGGCCCCCGGGTGGTGCAGCGAGGGCCAGCCCGGTGCGCCCTCTTCGGGGCGCGACAGCCTCACGGGGCCGGAGCCCCCAGAGAACCCCCTCTCCCCGGGGCGCGTTGACGTGCCCCGGAGAAGGCTTTACGCTGTCGGGCTCATTGCCTTTACGGCGGTTTCTCGCCATCTGGGGGAGACGTGCAGGTCACGTTCTACGGCGTGCGAGGGTCTTTCCCGGTGGCCCACCCAAACGTCACGCGTGTGGGCGGCAATACGTCCTGCGTGGCCGTGCGGGCGCCTGGGGCCCCGACGATCATCATCGACGCGGGGACAGGGGTCCGTCACTGCGGTCGCGACCTCATGGACGAGGGCTTCGGAGACGGCGCCGGCGAGGGAGCCTTCCTGTTCAGCCACACCCACTGGGACCACATCCAGGGGTTCATGTTCTTCGAGCCCTTCTACCGGGAAGGCAACCGCTTCTCGGTCCACGCCCGGGGCAGCCACGACAAGCGGCTGCAGCAGGTGTTCGCGGGGCAGGCGGACAGCGCCTACTTCAGCTACGACCTCAAGCGGTTCGGCGCGGACGTCAAGTGGCGGGCGGTCCAGGAGGGGGACGTCTTCGAGGTCGGCCCCTACAAGATCTCCACCGCGCGCCTCAACCACCCGGGGATCGCCATCGGCTACCGGATCGAGCACGCCGGCAAGTCCTTCGTCTACATGACGGACACCGCCCCCTACGACGACCAGCTGCTGGGCGAGGGCTTCCACGTCAAGAAGACCGAGGAGGACCCGCGCGTCCTCGAGCAGATCAAGGACTACGGCCTCGCGCTGGAGCAGTTCGTGACGGGCGCCGACCTGCTCCTGTACGACACCTTCTTCACGCCCGAGCAGTATCGGCAGAACCCGCACTGGGGGCACAGCACCCCTGACGAAGGGATCCGTCTGGCGCGGCAGGGCGAGTGCGGCCGCCTGTACCTGTTCCACCACCACCCCGAGGCCTGGGACGATGACCTCGAGGCGCGGACGCGGGACTACCAGCGCCGCCTCGGCGGCTCCGATTTGGAGATCGGTCTGGCTCGGGAGGGCGAGTCGGTCGAGCTCTGATGCGCATCCGCTTCTGGGGAGTCCGTGGCGGGATGGCGGCCCCCAGCGGGGTCACGACCGGTGTCGGCGGCAACACCCCCTGTGTGGAGGTCCGCGACTCGGCCGGCGAGCTGCTGATCCTCGACGCCGGGATCGGGCTGTACTGGCTGGGGCGGAGCCTGCTGGCCGGCCCGCACGGGCGGGGACAGGGGCGGACGACCCTGCTCCTGTCGCACACCCACTGGGACCACATCCAGGGCTTCCCCTTCTTCGTGCCGGCCTTCATCCCCGGCAACGAGCTGGCGATCTGGGGCGGCGGGTCCGATCACATCGAGGCGATCCTGGAGGGGCAAATGAACCCCACCTACTCGCCGATCGTGAGCCTCACCAACCTCGGCGCCCAGGTGACCTTCGGCGAGCTGGCCGACCACGCGAGCGTGTCGGTGGGCCGGCTGACGGTCCGGCACGGGACCTTCGCCAACGGACCCCAGCAGATCGTGGGCTATCGGATCGAGGAGGAGGGACGCAGCCTGTGCTACATCCCCGAGGTGGAGCATCCGGCCGAGGGCCTGGCGCCCGTCCCGCTCGAGCTGGCGCAGGGGGTGGACGTCTTGATCCACGAGGCCTACTACACCGGCGACGAGCTGAACCGCGGCGGGCTGAGCCTGGCGGGACCCAGCGGACCGCCGGCGGGCGGCCACACCAGCTACCGCAAGGCGACCGACCTGGCGCTGGCCGCGGGCGCCAAGCGGCTGTACTACTTCTATCACCACCCCGACCACGACGACGCGCTGATCGACGCGGCGGTGGCCGCCGAGCGCGATCGGCTGGCGGCCGCGGGCTCGGACCTGCACGTCGAGGCGGCTCGCGAGGGTGTGGAGCTCTACCTGTAGCCCGGGTGCGCGAGCGGACGCGCTCGACTAGGCTGTTCGCGGGCGCCGCCGGCGAGGAGAGAGCTTCATGACGTTGCAGAACCCGGGCAACTCCGGCCCTCCCCTTGGCGGCGCAGGCGGCGCAGGCGGACAGGCGCGCCCGCCGATCGGCGGCGGCCGTCCTGGCGTCCCCCTCCGCCCCCCGGGGCAGGCCGCGGCCCCCCAGCCGGGTCAGCAGCCGCAGCGCGTCCAGCTGGGGCAGCCGCAGCAGCAGGCGCTCGCGCAGCAGCAGGCGCTCGCCCAGCAGCAGGCGCTCGCCCAGCAGCAGGCGGCCGCGCGGGCCGCGGCCCAGCAACACCAGCAGGGCGCTCCGCAGCAGCCCGCCACCTCGGTCACCGGCGGGCTCAAGCCGGGCATGGCCAACCCCAACGACCCCAACCTCAAGCCGCTCGAGCGCCTGTTCGCGCTCATGGCCCAGTACGACTCCTCCGACCTGCACCTCAAGTCCGGCTCGCCGCCGATCATGCGGATCAAGGGCGACATGCGCGCCCTGGCGGGGAACCCCCTCTCCAGCGACGAGATCTACCGCCTGCTCCAGGGGATCGCCTCCGAGGAGCAGATGAAGGTCTACGACGAGACGGGCGACCTCGACTTCGCCCACATGCTCCCGGACCAGGCCCGCTCCCGCTTCCGGCTCAACTGCTTCAAGGACAAGCGGCAGAACGCCCTGGTCGCCCGCCGGATCAGCACCGAGATCCCCACCTTCGAGCAGCTCAACCTGCCGGGAGAGTCGCTCAAGAAGATCCTCGACGCGGAGGACGGCCTGATCGTGCTGGCGGGCGTGACGGGGTCGGGCAAGTCGACCACGATCGCGGGCATGATCGACTGGATCAACACGCACGAGGCGAAGCACATCATCACGGTCGAGGACCCGATCGAATACGAGTTCAAGAACAAGCGCTCGTTCATCTCCCAGCGCGAGATCGGCGTCGACTGCCTCAACTTCGCGGCCGCGATCCGGACCCTCGTCCGCCAGGACCCCGACGTGATCCTGATCGGCGAGATGCGCGACCAGGAGACGTTCGAGTTCGGCCTCACCGCGGCGGAGACCGGTCACCTGGTGTTCGGCACCCTCCACGCGGGCACGGTCGCCCAGTCGATCGGGCGCATCCTGGGCCTGTTCCCGCCCAGCAAGCACCCCATGCTGCGCCAGGGCCTGCAGTTCAACCTGCGCTCGATCGTGTGCCAGAAGCTGGCGCCCTCGCCCCGCTTCGGCCGGGTCCCGCTCAACGAGATCCTGATCGCCACGCCGATCGTCAAGAAGGTGCTGGGCGAGGGCGAGGACAACAAGCTGACCGCGATCATCCAGGGCGCCCGCACCGACGGCATGATGACCTTCGACCAGTGCATCGTGGAGCGGTGCAAGGCGGGCTTCATCACCGAGGAGACGGCCCTCGAGTACGCCACCAACCCCGATCAGCTGCGCCTCGCCCTGCAGGGCATCGTGCTGGGCGGCTCGGGGGGCGGGATCACCGGCTGAGCCCGTGGCCCACCCCGCCGCCTTCCTCGACCGCGACGGCGTCCTCAACGTCCGCCTGCCGGGCGACACCTACGTCACCCGCCCCGAGGAGCTCGAGCTCCTCCCCCACGCGGCCGAGGGCGCCCGCCAGCTGCACGAGCGCGGCTACCTGCTGGTCGTGATCACCAACCAGCGCGGCGTCTCCCGGGGCTTCATGAGCGAGGCGGACCTCGCGGCGGTCCACGACCGCCTGCGCCGGCTCCTGGCCGAAGCAGGCGCCCCGCTGGCCGGCATCTACCACTGCCCCCACGGCGACCAGCACGCCTGCCGCTGCCGAAAGCCCCTCCCCGGCCTGATCGAGCGAGCCGCCGCCGAGCACGACCTCGACCTCCCCCGCTCGGTCCTGATCGGCGACAGCCCCCGAGACGCCCAAGCCGGTCAAGCCGCCGGCGTGGGCCTCAACCTCCTCATCCCGTCCAACGGCGACCTGCGGGGAATTCTCCCCAAGATCCCGCCAGTTCGCTGACCCACGGTCAGTGACCCGCGGTCATCCCCCCCGCCGGCGAGCGCCAACCACACACCTACCAATGGCTTACGGCGCCAGGCCGGGACCCGACCCGGGGTAGCGTCCACGGCCGCGCCCCAGGGTCGGGGCCGCCCGGCACACCGACCACCGGCGCGCGCCCAC
>JAWLGW010000458.1:0-5854 GCA_041690735.1 Planctomycetota bacterium | reverse complement strand
CACCGAGCACATCGCCCGCTTCCTGTACACCGACTACGCCGTCGCGTTCGAGCTGATCACGGTGCTGATCATGAGCGCCGTGGCGGGGGTGATCGTCCTCGCCCGCCGCCCCGACCGCGTGGAGCTGGACCGGACCCGCCTCACCGGAGGTCACCGCTCGTGAACGACCTCACCACCCCCGACGCGATCCAGATCGTCGCCGCCGCCCTGTTCGCGGTGGGCGTCTTCGGCGTGCTGGCGCGGCGCAACCTGATCATCGTGCTCATGTCGGTCGAGCTCATGCTCAACGGCGTGAACCTGTCGCTGGTCGGCTTCTCGCGCGAGATCGCCGACCGCACCGACGGCAGCCCCGAGGCGGGGCAGGTCATGGTTCTCATGGCCATGGCCGTGGCCGCGGCCGAGGTGGCCGTGGGCCTGTCGATCCTCATCGCCCTGTTCCGACACATCCGCTCGGTCGACGTCGACTCTCCCCGCGCCACGGCGCTCCGCGACTAGGTAGAGGGACCGCCCCGTGTATCCCAAAGAGATCAGCTGGCTGCCGGCGATCATCCTGCTCCTCCCGCTGCTGGGGGCCCTGTTCAACGGGCTGTTCGGCAAGCGGCTGGGCAAGGGCGCCGTGCGCCTGGTGGGGGTGGCCGCGCCGGCGGCGGCCTTCGTGCTCACCCTGGCCGCGTTCTTCGGCATGTATGTGGCCGACTACGGCAGCCCCATCGACGACGCCCGGGTGGTCGCCGTGCGGGCCCCGTCGGGCGCCGCCTTCCACCGGGCGAAGCTCGCCATCCACCAGCACCCCGACGCCAGGAACTGGCTGGTCGGTGAGGAGGGTGAGCGCGTCATCCGGATCCGCGTGCCGCGGGCGATCCCCGAGCAGGCGGAGGACCTCGCGCCCGGCTCGCCCTTCCTGTCGCAGCTCGAGGCGGACTACGGCGTCAAGGCCGGCCCGGCCAGCGTGATCGCCCCGCGGGTGTACACCGCCGACCTCGGCAAGTGGATCGCCTTCGGCGACCTCGAGGTGCGGTTCAACTTCACCGTCGACCGGCTGGCGATCGTGCTCATGCTGGTGATCACCGGCGTCGGCACCCTGATCCACCTCTACTCCGCCAGCTACATGGGCGCCGAGCCCGCCGGCACCTTCGCCCGCTACTTCACCTACCTGAACCTGTTCGTGGGGGCCATGCTGGTGCTCGTCACGGGCGCCAACATGCTCCTCCTGTTCATTGGGTGGGAAGGCGTGGGCCTGTGCAGCTACCTGCTGATCGGGTTCGAGTACAAGGACGCCGACAAGGCGGCCTGCGGCAGCAAGGCGTTCATCGTCAACCGCATCGGCGACGTGGGCTTCGTGCTGGGCACCCTGACCCTGCTGGTGGCCGCGCGGAACGTCCTCCCGGGCGAGGCGGTCCTGTCGCTCGACTTCGCGCAGCTCAACGGGATCGCGACCGCCGTCGCGCCCGGCGTGCTGGGCGCCGCCTGCCTGCTGCTGTTCCTGGGCGCGACCGGCAAGAGCGCGCAGCTGCCGCTGCAGCTGTGGCTGCCCGACGCCATGGCCGGCCCCACCCCCGTCTCGGCCCTGATCCACGCCGCCACCATGGTGACGGCGGGCGTGTATCTGATCGCGCGCCTCAACCCGGTGTTCGCCCACGCCGAGGTGGGCGGGGTCCCGGTGCTGGGGATCGTTGCGATCGTGGGCGTGCTGACCGCCTTCTTCGCCGGGACCGCGGCCCTGGGCCAGGACGACCTCAAGAAGGTGCTGGCCTACTCCACCATCAGCCAGCTGGGCTACATGTTCGTGGCGGTGGGCGCCATGGCCTTCGGCGCCGCGATCTTCCACCTGGTGACCCACGCCTTCTTCAAGGCCCTGCTGTTCCTGGGGGCCGGCGCGGTGATCCACGCCACCCACACCCAGAGCATGAAGGAGATGGGCGGCCTGCGGCGGCTCATGCCCACCACCTACTGGACCATGCTGATCGGGGCCGGCGCCCTGGCGGGCTTGCCGCCCCTGTCGGGCTTCTTCAGCAAGGACATGATCCTGTTCGAGACCCTGGTCCGCTTCAAGAGCGAGCACTCCAGCATGGCCTGGGGCGCCGTGTACGCGATCGGGGTGCTGACCGGCCTGATCACCGCGATCTACTCCACGCGCATGGTCTGCATGACCTTCTTCGGCAGCTACCGCGGTCACGGCCACCCGCACGAGGCGCCGCCCGCCATGGCGGCCCCGCTGGTGATCCTGGCGATCCTGGCGGCGGTCGCGGGTCTGCTGGGCCTGCCCGCCCTGATCCCCTACGGCGCCGAGCTGCTGCCCAAGACCTTCCTGCAGGCCATGTGGCGCGACGCCGCGGGCGTGCTGCCGCCCGGCCCCGACGAGCACGCCCTGCACGTGCTGGAGTACGTGGGCCTGGGCGTCGGCGCCGCCGCGGCGGTCCTGGGCCTGGCGATCGGGTGGGTGATCTGGGGCAAGCGTCACCCGGACGAGGTCCCCTGGGAGAGCGCCGAGCAGGGCGGGCTGGCCCGCGCGCGCGCGGTCCTCGCCAACGCCTGGTACTACGACGAGGGGCTCAACAAGCGCTTCGTCCAGCCGGTGGTGAAGTACCTCTCCACCGCCTTGTGGAAGCACGTCGACGACACCGCGATCGACCGCGGCCTCGTCGACGGCGCCGGGCGTGTCTCGGTGCAGCTGTCTCTGTTCGCCCGCGTGTTCCAGAACGGGCGTGTCTCCCGCTACGTCGGCTACCTGGTGGCCGGCGCGGTGGTGGTCGCCATCGTCCCCGCGCTGTTCGCGCTGTTCAGCTAGGCAGGACTCGTCGTGGACCAGATGCCGTTCCTCGAGGCCTCGATCCTCCTCCCGCTCCTGGGGGCGATCGCGATCGCCTTCTTGGTCCCCAAGGAGGACGAGGGCGCCGTCCGGGGCGCCGCCCTGGTCGCCAGCCTGGCGACCTTCGTGGTGAGCCTCCCCCTGTTCTTCCTGTACGATTCCGGTCGGGGCGGGTTCCAGTTCGAGCGCGCCATCGAGTGGCTGGGCCCCCTGGGCGCGCGCTTCAGCCTGGGGATCGACGGGATCAGCCTGCTGCTGATCGTGCTGACCACCTTCCTGGTGCCGACGGCGATCCTCGCCTCCTGGCGGGGGATCACCCGCGACGTGAAGGAGTTCCACGTCGCCTTGCTCGTCCTCGAGGCGGCCATGGTGGGCGTGTTCGCGGCCCGGGACCTGCTGCTGTTCTTCCTCTTCTGGGAGGTGATGCTGGTCCCCATGTTCCTGCTGATCGGCGTGTGGGGCGCCGAGGACAGGATCCGGGCGGCGATCAAGTTCTTCATCTACACCGCGGTGGGCAGCCTGCTGATGCTGGCGGCGATCGCCTACCTCTACGTGGTGGCCGGACACACCTTCGACCTGGCGGCGATCTCCACCGAGCTGGCCAGCATGCGCGCCTCGGGCCAGCTGACCGGCACCGTCCAGTTCTGGCTGTGCCTGGCCTTCGCGATCGCCTTCGCGATCAAGGTGCCGGTGTTCCCCTTCCACACCTGGCTGCCGCACGCCCACGTGCAGGCCCCCACCGCGGGGTCGGTGATCCTGGCGGCGGTGCTGCTCAAGATGGGCGGCTACGGCTTCCTGCGCTTCTGTCTGCCCCTGTTCCCGCAGGGGGCGCAGCAGCTGGCCTTCGCCCTGTGCCTGCTGGGCGCGATCGGCGTGATCTACGGCGCCCTCATGGCGCTGGCCCAGAAGGACCTCAAGCGGCTGATCGCCTACAGCTCGATCAGCCACCTGGGCCTGGTGGTGATCGGGATCTTCGCCGCCCTGGCCGCCGCCGACGCCCCGGCCTGGCTGGCCGGGACCCTGGCCCCCGAGCAGGCGCACGCCCTGGCCGCCGGCCACGCCCGGGCCATGTCGGGGAGCGTGTTCCAGATGGTCGCGCACGGCCTCTCGACGGGCGCCCTGTTCTTCCTGGTGGGCTCGATCTACGACCGGCGCCACACCAAGGAGATCGCCAAGCTCGGCGGCCTGGCCGCGTCGGCGCCGGTCATGGCCACCTGCTTCGTCCTGGCGACCCTCGCGTCGGTCGCCCTGCCCTCGACCGCCGGGTTCGTGGGCGAGATCCTGATCCTGATCGGTGTCTACGAGACCACGCCGCTGTTCGCCATCCTGGGCGTCACCGGCATGGTCCTGGGCGCCGCCTACATGCTGTGGGCCGTGCAGCGCGTGTTCTTCGGCCCCGCGACCGGCGAGAACGTGGAGGTCGAGGACCTCGACGGGATCGAGCTGGCCGGGCTGTTGCCGCTGGTGATCGGCGGGTTCGTGTTGGGGCTGTTCCCGGGGCCGTTCCTGGAGCGCCTCGAGCCGGCCATCACCGCCCTCATCGCCAGCTACGGGGGTTGAGTCGTGGAGCCGATCTCCATCAGCTTCGAGACCGGTGAGTTCTCGCTCCTGCTGCCGATCGCCATTCCGGCGCTCTTCGGCGTGGTGGTGCTCATCGCGGACCTGTACCTCAAGCGCTCCCAGAACAAGGTGGCGCTGGCGCTGCTGACCGTCATGGCGACGACCCTGTCGGCCCTCAGCGCCCTCGCCCTGTGGCACGGCGACGCGTCGCAGGTGGTCCTGGGCGGCGCGGTGGCGGTGTCCGCTTACGCGGCGACCTTGGCCCTGCCGATCCTGCTGGGCACCACGGTCATCGGTTTGGCCGTGGCTCACCACGGCAAGGGCGGCCCCGGCGACCCGGCGCGGGAGAGCTCCCTCGCCCACGGGGAGCTGTACGGCCTGATGCTGTTCGGCACCGCAGGCATGCTGGCGCTGGTGGTGGCGAACGACCTCGTCACCTTCTTCGTGGCCATCGAGACCCTCTCGCTGTGCGCCTACGCCCTGACCGGCGTCGACCGCCGCAGCCCTCGGTCGGCCGAGGGCGCCATGAAGTACTTCGTCATGGGCGCCTTCGCCGCGGGCTTCCTCCTGTACGGCATGTCGCTCCTGTACGGCGCCACCCGCACCATGCGGCTCGACCTCATGAGCGAGGTCGCCCTCTCCCCCGGCGACCTGCGCCTGGCCACGATCGGCGGGGCGCTGGCCCTGGTGGGGCTGCTGTTCAAGGTGGCGGCGGTGCCCTTCCACGCCTGGTCGCCCGACGCCTACGAGGGGGCGCCCAGCCCGGTGACCGGCTGGATGTCGGTCGGGGTCAAGGTGGCCGCCTTCGCCGGCGCCCTCCGCCTGGTGGCCGCGCTGGGCGCGTGCGGCGCCATGAGCTCGGCGGGGGTGTGGGTCCTGTGGACCCTGGCGGCCCTGACCGTGATCCTGGGCAACGCCGGCGCGCTCACCCAGCGCAACCCGCGCCGCCTGATGGCCTACTCCAGCATCGCCCACACCGGCTACCTGCTGGTGGGCGTGGTGGCCCTGGCCCGGCAGTTCGACGTCCACCACCCGGCCAGCGGCGCCGAGCTCCTGTGGGCCGGCAAGGACGCGGCCGCGGGGATCCTCTTCTATCTGGTGGCCTACGGGCTGGCGAACCTCGGCATCTTCGCGGTGATCACCAGCCTCGAGCGGCGCGGCGACGACGTGGACGACCTGTCGGCCCTGGCCGGCCTGTCGCGGACCGACCCCCGGGCCGCCCTGGTCATGACGGTCTCCCTGATCTCCCTGGCGGGGATCCCGGGCACGGCCGGCTTCCTGGGCAAGCTGTGGGTGTTCCGGGCCGGCATCGCCGCCGGCGACATCGGCCTGGTGGTCCTGGCCCTGCTCGCCAGCGCGATCGGCCTCTACTACTACCTCCGCATCGTGGTCGCGATGTACATGGAGGAGCCGATCGGCATGACCGCCGGCGCCCGCCCGGCCGACCACGAGCGGTGGTCGGCCCGCCTGGCGCTGGCCGGCTGC
>JAWLGW010000457.1:0-5855 GCA_041690735.1 Planctomycetota bacterium | reverse complement strand
GGCGCCCGGCAGGGGGCGGACAGCGGACCTCCGGGACCCACTTCGAGACCGGGCGGTTCGTCTCGCTCGCTGGCGCCTGATGGCGCCAACGAGTCGCGAACGCGCTTGCCAGAGCGGAGCTTACGTCGCGCGTGCGCCGTGGGCCTCTCATTGCAATGATGAGCGACGTGATCACCCGCGTCGCGCTCCCCCTGCTCCTGCTCGCCCCCGTGCTCCTGTGGGCCGGCCCGGTGGCGGCCCAGGACCTGCCGCAGGGCTTGCCGCTGCAGGGGACCCTCGACGGGCAGCCCGTGTCGGGCCGCTTGACGCCGCCCCGCGGCGATCAGCCCCTGCGGGTGACCCTCGCCGGGTGGCGCGGCGAAGGGGTGCGGATCGGCGCCCGCGCCTACCGGGTGGTGCTGCGCCGAGCTCGCTCGGTCGGCGCCACCGGCCGCCTGGAAGGTCGCCGCAGCGAGGGCGAGGACACGCTCACCCTGATCGTCCGCCGCGGCCCGCGGGGCGCGCTGCGGGCGATCGCCTATCGCGACGGCGCCTCGATCGGGCGGCTGGTGCGCAGCCGCGAGGCGCCGCGCGAGGCGGAGGAGGAGCGGCCCGAGTCGGAGACGCCGCCGCGCTTCGAGGACGCGCCCCTCGGCCAGCCCCCGGGTGAGTGCCGGCCTACCCGCGACGCCTGGTGGGCCCGCCACGGCGTCGCCACCTGGGGCTTCGCCCGCGCCCTGTGGGACTTCTACAAGCCGGGCAGCCGCCGGCTGGAGGAGCTGCGGGGCGACGCCACCCCCGACGACACCGCGGCGCTCCTCGCCGACCTCGAGCGGAGCGCCGCCCAGCCGTGGACCCCGGCCGCGATCTTCCGCGCCGCCCGAGCCCGAGCGAAGGACGACCGCCAGGCCCTGCAGCTCGCCTTCGCCCTCACCGTCGACCGCCGCCCGCTCCCCCTGCGTCAGCTGCCGGGGCTGGCCGAGGACGAGCCGATCCACGACAAGTACGAGCACTTCTTCGCCAGCGCGATCCTGGCCCACCGCAGCAACGCCCGCGGCAGCTTCACCGTGGGCTGGCTCAAGGAGGTCATGGACGAGGTGTCGGGCAGCGGCTACAGCGAGCCCGACCTGATCGCCGACGCGCTCGGGGCCGAGTTCGGCCAGAACCTCCACTGCGGGATCGTCCGCGACCCCTGAGCCTCGCCTCTCCCTTGCGCTCCCTGCCCCGCTGCGCGAACCTCGCGCTCCGGTCCCAACCGAGCGAGGTGCGCCCATGAAGCTGCGGGTCAACGGACGCGAGGTCGAGCTGAAGGGCGTCGACCCCGCCACGCCCCTCCTGTGGGTGCTGCGCGATCACGTGGGGCTGACGGGGCCCAAGTTCGGCTGCGGCATGGCCCTGTGCGGCGCCTGCACCGTGCACCTCTCGGGGCAGGCCATGCGCTCCTGCGTGCTGCCGGTGGCGGCGGTGGGCGACCAGGAGGTGACCACGATCGAGGGCCTGTCCGCCGAAGGCGACCACCCCTGCCAGCGAGCCTGGTGCGAGGGGAACGTGGCCCAGTGCGGCTACTGCCAGCCGGGCCAGATCATGTCCGCCGCGGCCCTGCTGGCGCGCACGCCCCAGCCGAGCGACGCGCAGATCGACGCCGCCATGTCCGGAAACCTCTGCCGGTGCGGCACCTACCCCAGGATCCGCCGGGCGATCCACCGGGCGGCCGAGCTGCGCCAGGAGGAGGGCCGATGAGCGCGCGCATGAACGTCCGCCGTCGCGAGTTCCTGGGCGGCCTGTTGGGCGCGGGCGGCCTGCTGCTCGGCGCCCGCCTGGTGGGGCCCGCGGTCCTGCTGGCCAAGGAGGGCGAGGACGAGGGCGCGACCTTCGAGCCCAACCTGTGGGTGGCGATCGACACCACCGGCGCGGTCTCGATCGTGGCCCACCGCTCCGAAATGGGCACCGGGATCCGCACCGCGCTGCCCATGGCGCTGGCCGACGAGCTGGGCGCCGACTGGGAGCAGGTGACGATCGTGCAGGCCGACGGCGACGCCCGCTACGGCTCGCAGAACACCGACGGGTCGCGCAGCGTGCGCCGGTTCCTGCCGGTGGTGCGGGAGGCGGGCGCGGCGGCGCGCCTCATGCTGATCCGGGCGGCGGCCGCCGAGTGGGGCGTGGCCGCCGAGGACTGCCTCGCCCGCGACCACGCCGTTCACCACCCGGCGACCGGCCGCTCCCTCGGCTTCGGCGCGCTGGCCGCCGCCGCCGCCAAGCTGCCGGTGCCGGCCTCGGACGAGCTCGAGCTGCGCCCCCGCGAGGAGTGGCGGTACATTGGCCGCGGGGTGCCCCTCGCCGACCAGGAGGCGATCGTCCGCGGCGCGGCCACCTACGGGATCGACTTCCGCCTCCCGGGCATGCGCCACGCCGTGATCGCCCGCAGCCCGGTCCTGGGCGGCCGCCCCAAGGAGGTGGACGACGCCGCCGCCCGCGAGGTGGCGGGGGTCCTCGACGTGGTGACCCTGGAGCCCTTCCAGGCGCCCCACGCCTTCCAGGCCCTGGGCGGGGTGGCGGTGATCGCCACCAGCACCTGGGCGGCGCTGGAGGGGCGTCGCCGCCTGAAGATCGAGTGGGAGCCGGGCCCGCACGGAAGCTACGACACCGACGCCGAGCGCGAGGCCCTCACCCAGGCCGCCCAGGCGTCTGGGCGGGTGGTCCGCCGGCGGGGCGAGGTCGACACCGCCCTCAAGACGGCCCACACGCACGTCTCCGCCACCTACCGGACGCCGCTCCTGGCCCACGCCTCCATGGAGCCGCCTTGCGCGGTGGCCGTGGTCAAGGACGGGACCTGCGAGGCCTGGGCCCCCACCCAGAACCCGCAGGCGGCGCAGGCGCAGCTGGCGCAGGACCTCGGCCTCGACCCCACCAAGGTGACGGTGCACGTGACCCTGCTGGGCGGAGGCTTTGGCCGCAAGAGCAAGCCCGACTTCGTGGTGGAGGCGGCCAAGCTGTCGCAAGCCCGCGGCGGCGAGCCGGTGCAGGTCCTGTGGACCCGCGAGGACGACCTGCGCCACGACTACTACCACGCCCCGGCGGCGGTCCACCTCGAGGGCGGCCTCGACGCGCAGGGTAAGCCCGTGGCCTGGCTGCAGCGCTCGGCCTTCCCCACGATCGGCTCCACCTTCGCGGCGGGCGCCAAGGCGGGCAACGCCCTGGAGCTGGGCCTGGGGTTCGTGGACCTCCCCTTCGCGGTCCCGCACCTGCGGGCCGAGAACGGCGAGGCCGAGAACCACGTGCGGATCGGCTGGCTGCGCTCCGTGTGCCATATCTTCCACGCCTTCGCCACCAGCTCCTTCGCCGACGAGCTGGCCCACGCCGCCGGCCGCGACCCGCTGGAGTTCCTGCTGGAGCTGATCGGCGAGCCGCGCCACGTCGACCTCGCCGCCGAGGGCGTCGAGGGCTACCCCAACCACGGCGAGCCCCTCGACCGCTACCCGATCGACACCGGCCGCCTGCGCCGGGTGACCGAGCTCGCCGCCAACAAGATCGGCTGGGGCCGGGAGCTCCCCAAGGGGCGCGGGCTCGGGATCGCGAGCCACCGCAGCTTCCTCAGCTACGTGGCGACCGCGGTCGAGGTGGAGGTGAGCAAGGACGGCCAGCTCACGATCCCCACCGTGCACGTGGTCGCCGACTGCGGCCTGATCCTCCACCCCGACCGCGTCGTCGCCCAGTTCGAGGGGGCCGCGGTGTTCGGCGCCAGCCTGGCCCGCACCGGCCAGATCACCGCCAAGCAGGGGGCGGTCGAGCAGAGCAACTTCCACGACTATCCGGTGGCCCGCATGAGCGACGCGCCCCGGGAAATCCACGTCCACCTCGTGGAGAACGACGCCCCGCCCGCGGGCGCCGGCGAGCCGGGGGTGCCCCCCTTCGCCCCCGCCCTGTGCAACGCGATCTTCGCGGCCGCGGGCAAGCGGATCCGCGACCTGCCCCTGGCGGGGCAGGACCTGTCGTGGGACTGAAGCGATCGGCGCCAGGCTCCGCTCGGAGAGGCGCGCCCGCCGCGACGGCTCGCGTCGTCGCCGCCTGCCTGGCGCTCTCCTGCACGGCCTGCGCCGGCGCCCTCCCGCGCTGGGAGTCTCCCGACCGCGTGCAGCGCCCGCCCGGGCCGGAGTACGAGCTGCGGGAGGAGCTGCGCGAGCTCCCGCCGCCCCTGATCCTGCTGGACGTCGAGCTGCTCGAGGTGCCGGCGCGGGGCCTCGAACAGGTGCGCTCGGGGCCGGTCGAGGCGGTCAGGCTGGAGGAGCTCCGCGTGCTGCCGGGCGCCCGAGTGGTTCAGCAGCTCAGCTTGCCCACCCGAGTGGACGACCCCGCGCGCGTGTTCCTCGGCGAGGAGCACCAGGGAAAACGGGCGGGCCAGTCGTTCGAGCTGGTGGCGCGCTCCGACTGGACGCTCACCGGCGAGCTCACCCTCAGCGAGTGGCGCGATCACGGTCGGAGTGAGCACGTCGAGGTGTTGACCCGTGCTTCCTTCGCGGACCGGTGGGAAGAGCCCCTCCTGATCGAGGTGCCTGGCCGCCGGCGGGTCGCGAGCGGCCTCGGCCTCGTCCTCGACGAGCCCCGGGTGTTCTTGCTCCACGTCAGCGCCCGCCGCCCCTGAGCCGGGCCGCCGCCGCCGAGCGCACACGCGGGGCTCGCGCGGATAGGCTGGCGGCACGGGCGTCGACCTGCGAAGGTCATCCGCGATCGGCGCAGCGCTCGCTCCCCTCGAGCGACTGCCGGGGAGCGCGGACCCGACGGTCGCGGCAGACCACGAGTTGATCGACCGCGAGCGCAGCGCGATCCTCCCCGGAGCAGACGGCAGCTGGGCGAGCGAGGAGTCGATCCGGGGCTGCTCCCCGGTCGCGAGGGGTGCACCGGCCGCGTGGCCGCGCAGGGGCCTGGCCCGGAGTCAGACATGGACGAGCAGCAGGTCGAGCGCTACCACCGCAAGCAGACCACCACCCGCACCGCCCGCCGACGCCTGGCTCGCGAGACGGCGATCGTGCGCGGCCTGCTCGCCGACCTGGCCCCCAGCTCGCTGATCCTCGACGCGCCCTGCGGAGTCGGCCCGAACACCCGCAGCCTGCAAGCCGCCGGCTACCGGGTGATCGCCCTCGACCTCAACCCGTTCATGCTGCGCCACGCCGTCCGCGACGCCGCGCCCGCCCACACCGTCCGCGCCGACGCCTTCGCCCTGCCGCTCGCCGACCGCAGCGTGGACGCCGTCGTGGTGGTGCGCCTCCTCCACTACCTCGCCACGGCCGACGAACGCCGGGCCCTCCTGGCCGAGGCCCGCCGCGTCGCCCGCCGGCGGGTGGTGGTCTCCTTCATGCACCGGATCGCCGTGGCGCCGCTCCTCAAGGCCCGCCCCACCCGCAAGACCACCGACGTCACCACCCTCCGCGCCGACGCCGCCGCAGTCGGCCTGCGGGTGACCCGGGTGCGTCCGGTGCTCCCCTTCGTGAAGCGCATGTGGTTCGTGGCGCTGGAGCCGATCGAGCCGGACCAGGGTCTGGTGCCCTGAGCGCCTGATCGTCCGCCGGGAGCGCGCGCCGACCGCCGTCACCGGGTGGCGGGCGGCGTCGCTGCGCACGGCGGCGCCCGTCGATCGTCGTGCCTGAGCGATCACGGCCTTCCCGAGTGCCGCGGCCGCCTCGACCCTATCCGCGGTCCTAAACGCCAGTCTCTCAGCTACTCCGGCCTCCAGCTGTGGCGCAGCGCCTACCGCGCCGCGCTGGCGCGCTGGCGCGACGGCAACCGCGACGTCCGCTTCCCCCCGGGCAGCTACTGGCTCCCGGTCTTCCACGGCGCCGAGGTGGAGACCTCCACCGGCCCCCCGGTCGCGATCTGACGCC
>JAWLGW010000456.1:0-5858 GCA_041690735.1 Planctomycetota bacterium | reverse complement strand
GCCGAGCTGTCGGGGATCCCCGCCGCCGTCGTCTGGGCGCATCTCGAGCCGAGCCTGGCCCGGTTCGGGGAGCAGCTCGCCGGCTGGTTGAGCGAGGTGGCCGCCGACCTGCTCGTCCTGCCCGCCGGCCGCAGCGCCTGGAACGCCTTGCTCCTGCGCCTGTTCGAGGCGGAGGTGCTGGGGCGGCTGCCGACCCCGCTGCTGCTCCACCCCGAGGAGCGCCCCGCCGCCGGCGTGCCCGAGCTGTGGCGGGGGCGGCTGGAGGCGAGCGACGCGCTCCGCCGCCCGGACGGCGTCACCGAGCTGGTGGTGGAGCGGGTGGACGTGCTGGGGCAGGTGCGCGACCTCCCCGACGAGGAGGCCCTCGTCGCCACCGCCTTGGGCGCGCCGCTGGGCAGCTTCACCCCGCGCCGCGGTTTGGTGCGCCTGGGCCCCCTCGCCCCCGCCGCCACCGCCCTGGCGTTGGGACGTCTCGCCACGCCGACCTCGGAGGCCGGGCGGGACCCGCTGGCCGCGGCCGAGGTGACGGTGGGCGTGGTCCACCTCGACGACCGGCCGCCCGACCGAGGGATCGTCCTCCTCGACGCGAGCCTGTCGGAGCAGGCGCTCGCCGCCGCGGCGCGCGTCTGGCCGGCCGGCGAGGGGGAGCTGGGGCCGCGGCGGCTGGCGGTGCGGATCGACCCGCACCAGCCGTTCAGCGCGGCCCGCGAGCGCCTCGCTCGCCACGGCCCGGCGCCGCTGCTCGACGCCTCGCAGCTCATGGGCGACGGCCGGCCGCGCGACCTCCCCGACGGGATCGGCGACCTGCGCCTGTGTCGGGTCGCCGCCGCCCTGCGGGCCGAGGGCCTCCCGGTGATCGCCGTCGTCTCGACCGGCACACGGCGCCCGGCGGGCCTGCGGTTCGCGTTCTGCAGCGAGACCGAGCTGCTGTGCCGCGAGCCGGCGGAGGTGGCGGCGGCGGCGGCGGCGGTCGCGCGGCCGCCCGCCGCTCGCGAGGGCGCGCCCCACGGCCCGCGCGACGAGCGCGACGCGCGGCTGATCGAGCTCACCGGCGCCGAGGCCCGCGAGGGCAACGCCATCGCCATCGAGCTCGACAACGCAGAGGCCCGCCGCCGCCTGCTGGCGCTGATCGCCGGCGCCCGCCGCCGGATCCACGTGCAGACCTACATCTTCGCCCGGGACGAGGTCACCCACACCCTGGTCGCCGCGCTGGAGGCCGCCGCCCGCCGCCGCGTCGAGGTGCGGGTCCTGGTCGATTCGCTCCTCAGCCTGCACGGCTCCTTCGGGCAGACCAACGACCTGCTCGAGCGGCTGGCCGAGACGCCGGGCGCGCAGGTGCGGGCCTACCAGCCGGTGGAGGGCCTGCCGCGGGTCGAGGACCTCAAGCTGCGCAGCCACCGCAAGCTGTGGGTGTTCGACGGTGACGCCGCGGTGGTGACGGGGCGCAACGTCGCCGCCGAGTACTTCACGGGCTTCGGCGAGGTCACCCTCCGCCCCGACACCCCCTGGGCCAGGGTCCCCTGGCTCGACGCCGGGGCCCTGGTGCGGGGACCGCTGGTCGTCGACGTGGAGGCGGCCTTCCGCGGCGCCTGGCTGGCGGCCGGAGGGGATCCCTTCCCGCCGCCCGACCGTCCGCCCCCCGTGGGCAACAGCCGGGCCCGCCTGGTGCTGCACGACGGCCTGCGCGACGCCCGCTCCCTCGAGGCCTACCTGGCGGTGATCCGCGGGGCGCGGCGACACGTGTACGTGGTGAACAGCTTCCCCCTGCAGGAGGAGCTGCTGCACGCGCTGGAGGGAGCGCTGCGCCGCGGCGTCGCGGTCCGCACGCTGATCGGCAACATCCGCCCGGGCTACGGGCCCGAGCCCGCCTACTTCCCGGGCGGCGCGCTGCGCGAGCTGCCGGCCCAGCTGGTGCGGGGCCGGATCGATCAGCTGGTGGAGCAGGGCGCGGAGGCCTTCGAGCTGGCCCTGGACGCCCGCCCCGAGTGGGACCCGGCGATCGATCCGCTGCGGCCGCACCTGCACGCCAAGCTGCTCAGCGCCGACGGCGAGGTGTGCACCGTCGGCAGCGCCAACCTCGACGTCACCGCCGGGTACTGGGAGAACGAGGCCCTGCTGCTGATCGAGGACCCGCGGGTGGCCGCCCCCCTCGAGGCGCGCCTGGACGCGCTGCTGGCCCGCTCGGCGCGGGTCGCCCGCGACGACCCCGCCTGGCGGCGCGACGCGGCCCGCCGCGCCTGGCTCAGCCGCAACTGGCCCAGCATCATCGGCTGAAGGGGCGGTCCTTGACGTACTCGCTGTAGTCGGTGGGGGGCCAGGTGTCGCCGAAGGTGCTGGTGCGGGACCGCCCCCACACGACCTGCCGCCCCAGGTGCTCGCCGGTGCGAGCGTCGCGCGCCCACACCTGCAGCTTGGCCCAGCCGACCTGCGGGTCGTACCCCACGGTGATGTCGGGGGTCTGGGTGAACACGTCCTGCACGCCGATCGGCAAGGGCGGCACGCCGAACCGCCACTCCGGGTCGTTGATCGAGTGGCCGGCGGTGCGCACCGCGAGCACGACCTCGGCCAGGGGCTCGTCCACCAGCAGCGCACCCCCGCGGCTGAGGTGCTCCCGCAGGGCGGACAGCAGGTAGCCCTTGTCGACGGGCGCCAGGCCGGTGGCATCGATCGCCACCGCCCGCCCCTTCCAGCGGCGGACGTCGTACTCCTGCACCGCCCGCCCGCCGGAGTTGGTGACCAGGAGCATCTCGGCGGCGGCGCGCGGGGTCGTGGTGTGGCGCGCCTCGCCGATGCACCCCGTCAGCAGGATCGCGAGGAACAGCAGGGTCCGCGACGCCGTGGCGGTCAGTCGTCCACCTCCCTCTCGGTCGTCCCGGCCACGTACTCCGGCATGTCCCACTCGGGGTAGATGTCGTTGGAGCCGTCGAAGGGGCCGATCCCGAACCACCACCACTGATTGTAGTACGCCGAGCCCCACAGGGGTCCGCTGCGGTGGATGTGCGCCATGGTCTGGGGGTCGTAGGTCCAGAACTCGAACTTGGCCCACCCCTGCTGGCTGAACCGGCGGAAGGCGTACAGCGGCGGCAGCAGGACCGGCGGCAGCCCGTAGCCCGACGACACGGGCAGCTGCGGGATACCGAGCACGAAGTCGCCGTCCCAGATGCCGAGGGACGCGTTGCGGAGCTCGAGCACCAGCTCGGCGTTCGCCTCGGGGCCCTCGCCCTCCTCGCCCTTGACCTTGTCCATGAGCGTCACGCCCCCCTCGGCCAGGTGGTCGCGCAGGGCGCTGAGGACGAACGGCTTGTCGATCGACTCGAAGTACTGGTGGTCGACGAACACCCGCTTGCCCGACAGGTGCGCCACGTCGTACTCCACCAGCGCGCGCTCGGCCGCCGTCGACACCAGGAGCATCTCGGTGGCGGTGCGCGCCGTCGTGGTCTCTCGAATGCTCCCGATGCAGCCGGGCGCCACGATCACCAGAGCAGCCAGCAGCTGCGGCAGATTCGCCTTCATGAGTTCCCCCCACAGGAGTGGGGTAGTTGACCATGAGGGGCCGACCGGTCCCACCGTCACCGGGCCACCGTCACCGAGCCGCGGGCGGGACGTGGCCGAGGGGGCCGGCCGGTGCCAAGCTGGGGGCATGATCGACCGTCCCGGCCTCGACACCCAGCTGGCGCGGGCCCTCCACCAGCGGAGCCGGCTGTCGACCGGGCCCCTGCGGGCCGCGCTGGACGCCGCCCGGGCGGCGCGCCCCGGCGGCCCCACCCTGGCGCGCCGCCTGGTGGAGGCGGGCGCCCTGGGCGAGGAGGAGGTGGTCCGAGTGCTGGAGGAGCTGGGCGCCCCCTCCGGCAGCCTCGCCCACTCCCTGGAGGAGAGCGCGGTCGTGGGCCCGCAGCGGGACCCCTGGCAGCCCGGGACCCGCCTGGGCGACCTGCGGCTGGTCGAGCGCCTGGGCGCCGGCGCCATGGGCCAGGTGTGGACGGCGGAGCACGTGCGGAGCGGCGCGCGGTTCGCAGTGAAGACCTACCCGCTCGACGCGGAGGAGGAGCAGGTGCTCCGCTTCCGCCGCGAGGGCGAGGCGCAGGCCCGGGTGGACGGCCACCCCAACGTGGTGCGGATCCACACCCTGGCCGAGGACCGGGAGGTGTGCGGGGGGCGGGCCTACACCGTCATGGACCTCGCCCCCGGCGGGGACCTCGACGCCCGGGTGCGCCGCGACGGCCCCCTCCCCCCCGAGGAGGCGGCCGTCGTGCTGCGGGACCTGGCGCGAGGCCTGGCCCACCTGCACCGGCAGGGGGTGCTGCACCGCGACCTCAAGCCGGCCAACGTGCTGTTCGACGAGCGGGGCGCCGCCAAGCTGGTCGACTTCGGCCTGGCCCGCCTCGAGGGGACCCAGAGCCTCACCCGCACCGGCGACCTGATCGGCACTCCAGCCTTCATGCCGCCCGAGCAGGCCCTCGGCCACCGGGAGCGGGTGGGCCCGGCCAGCGACGTGTACGCCCTGGGGGCGGTCCTGTTCTTCGCCCTCACCGGGGCGCCCCCCGTGGCGGGGCGGCAGGTCCTCGAGGTGCTCCAGCAGGTCGTGGAGGGGCCGGTCCCCTCCCCCCGGGACCTCGCGCCCGGGGTGCCCGCCGCCCTCGACGGCCTGTGCCGGCAGGCGCTCGCCAAGGAGCCCGCCGCGCGCCCCACCGCCGAGGCGTTCGCCGAGGTCCTCGACGCCTTCCTGAGCGGGGAGGCGGCGGCCTCGCAGGGCGGCGGGCTGGGCTGGGTCGTCGCCGGAGCTGCGGCCGGGGCGGTGATCGCCGTCGCCGCCGTGGCGGCGCTGCTCCTGCCGGTGAGGGGCGAGCCGGAGCCTGCCGGGCCTGCCCCCGCCCCCAGCGCCGAGCCCGCGGCCGTGGCGGGCCCGGCCGCCGCCCCCGTCGCCCCTCCGCTGTGGCCAGCGGAGGCGGGCGACGCCCACCGGTTCCGCCTGGAGATCACCGGCACCTCGAGCAGCAGCTTCCAGCAGGACGCGGAGGTCCATTACCGGCGCCTCCTCGACCTGCTGTGCACCACCGAGGAGGCGACGCCTACGGCGCTCCGCCTGCGGGCACGGCTGGAGCGGCTCGTCCTCCACCAGGGCGTCAAGGGGTACCCGCTGTTCGACCTGAGCTTCGACTCGGAGGACCCGCAGGACGCTCACCAGCCCCCCGCCGCAGCGGTCGGTCTCAGCTACGCCTTCACCCTCGACCCGCGAACCGGCGCCGTCAGCGACCTCACCGGCGCCAGCGGGCTCCACCGCGCGATCGAGGCGGCGGTGGACGCCATGGAGGTCCCGCCGCAGATGCGCGAGCTCAACCGCCGCCGCTACATGGTGCTGGAGCTGTCGGACGACCACTTGCTGGAGAAGGTCCTCGACGACCTGCTGGGCGTCACGCCGCAGCCGGGCGAGGCCGCCTGGACGCGCAGGATCGAGCAGAGCCCCGCCGCCGGGCGGGTGCTCGGGTTCGGCACCGTGCCGGTCGAGGTGCAGGTGGCCCGCGCCCCGGCGCAGGCTGGCGAGCGCCGGTTCACCTGGGAGGGCGAGGCGGACGACCAGGGCGCCGACGACGCCACGGTGGGGCGCGCGGTCCGCGGGGAGGCCCGCTTCGACGCCCGCGGCCTGGTGCTGGCGCAGGTGGACGAGCGGTGGCGCGGTCGCGTCCGCGGCTACGCGGGCATGACCCAGGCGAGCGGCGTCCCGCGCAACCGGGTGGTGAACGTGGCGTTCACCCTCCGGCTGCAGCGCGTGGAGCGCTAGCGCCACTGCGGCGGGCGCCGCCCGCTGGCGCGGGCCAGCTGGTCGAGCAGGCGCCGCGCCTCGAGGGCCTCGGCCGGGG
>JAWLGW010000455.1:0-5894 GCA_041690735.1 Planctomycetota bacterium | reverse complement strand
CCTCGCGGTCGGCCTTGTCGCGCTGGGCCTTCTCGCGGGCCTTCTCGCGGGCCTTCTCGCGGGCCTCGCGGTCGGCGTTGTCGCGCTGGGCCTTCTCGCGGGCCTCGCGCTGTGCCTTCTCGCGGGCGTCGCGGTCCGCCTTGTCGCGCTGTGCCTTCTCGCGGGCCTCGCGCTGGGCCTTCTCGCGGGCCTCGCGGTCGGCCTTGTCGCGCTGGGCCTTCTCGCGGGCCTTGTCGCGCTGGGCGCGTTCCTGCGCCTCGCGGGCCCGCTGGGCGCGCTCGCGCTCGCGCTGCTCCTGCCGAGCCCGCTCGCGAGCGGCGTCTGCGGGGTTAGGGCCGTGGGCGACGGGGCCGGGCTCGGGGCGGACGTCGCTCCCGTACAGGGCGACGCCGCGACCGCCGGTCGTCCCGCAGCGCACGATCACCTGCTGGACGGGGCTGGAGCGCTCGGGCAGGACCAGCGGCTCGGTCCGGCGACCGGGCAGGCACCGCCAGCCGAGGTGGCTCTGCCACCTGGTGCCGTCCGCGTAGATTACGACGACGAGGTCGATGTCCAGCGCGCCGGACGTGGCTCCGAACCGCAGCGCGCGGGTGCGTGCGCGCTGGACGCGGAACACGGACTCGACTTGCGAGCCGGCGGACCTGCGGCCCTCGGCCTCGAGGGCGCTCCAGGCGCCGTCGTCGATCGTGTCCTCCCACGGGTCCGCGTGGGGGGCGTCGCCCCAGGGATCCACGCTCGCCTGGGCCTCGGGCGCAGTCGGCGGCGGCGAGTGGACGTGTCCCTCGTCCCAGGCCGGCGGAGGCTCCTGGCTCGGCGGACGCGCCGCGGCGCCGCCCGCCCGAGGCGCCGGCTCGGGCGCCTCCGGTCGGGTCGAGCGGTACGAGTCGCGGCGCCGCTCCGGCAGCGGCTCGCTCTCGACGACCCGCACCTCCAGGGTGCCCCCGCAGCCGATCAGGCCGCAGGTCACCGCCAGCAGCGACGAAGACAGCAAGGATCCCGGAAACGCTCTGCTCATGAGGGTCACCCACTCCCGGCGCCCGCCTTGACGCGCGAGCCACCGGATCGCTTCGACCGCTCAGTAGAGCATTCCCCGGCCCCCGCTGCCGCGGGGCCGCGGCGCTACCTGATCCCCTCCGCCGTGTCCTCGTCCACGGCCAGCTTGGTGCCGCCCGGCGCCCACACCTGCGTCTTGCGCCCCTCGGCGATCTCGCGCTTGCGGCGCTGGGCGTTGAAGGCCGTGATCGCCAGCATGTGGAGGATCTCCTCCTCGCTGCTGCCGCGGGGGAGGACGTTGGCCGGGCGGCGCAGGCCGAGGAGCATGGGCCCCAGCGCGGTGCCGCCGCCGATCACCCGCGCCAGCCGGAAGGCCGCGTTGGCCGCGTGCAGGTTGGGGAAGATCAAGATGTTGGCCGGGTTCGCCGGCAGCTCGCGGTCCTTGAACACCGCCCGATAGCGCTCGGGCTCGAGGGCCACGTCCGCCTGCACGTCGCCGAACACCTCCAGCTCGGGCATGACCTGCCGCACGATCTTGTAGGCCCTGCGCAGCTTGCTGATGTCGGCGTCGGCCCGGCGCGAGAAGTTGGCGTACGAGACGAAGGCCACCGTGGGCGTGATGTTCAAGCGACGGACGACGCGCGTGGCGCGCATGGCGATCTCCGCCAGCTCCTCGGCGGAGGGGTCGGGGATGAGCGCGGTGTCGGCGAAGAACAGGTGGCGGTCCTTGAGGGCCATGAGGTGCAGGCCCGCCACCCGGCTCACCCCGGCGCGGCGGCTGGCGTAGGCCAGGATCGGCCGGACCATCTGCGCGTACGGCCGGGCTGAGCAGCCGAGCAGCCCGTCGCAGTGCCCGGCCTCGGTGAGCAGCGTGGCGTACACGTACGGGTTCTTGAGCTCCTCGCGGCACTCCTCGTCGGAGGGGGCGTCGATCGGCCGCTGCCGCTTCATGATCGGCACCAGCTCCTCGACGTGCAGGCCCGCGGCCGGGTCGAGGAGCTCGTAACGGTCCTCGGGCACCCCCTCCATGGCGGCCTTGATCTCGGCCGCCGGCCCCACCAGCACGGGGAACGCCATCTGCTCGCGGATCGCCTGGCGGGCGGCGCTGGCCAGCTTGGGCAGGTGCCCCTCGGGGATCGCGATCCGGGAGGGCGCCTCCTTGCGCGCCAGCTGCAGCGGCACCGAGACCATGCTGCGCCCGGCGTCGACCTTGCGGCGCAGGGTCTCCCGATACTCGTCGAGGTCGAGCTCGCGCCGGGCGACGCCGGTCTCGATCGCGGCCTGCGCCACCGCCGTCGCCTCCCAGTACAGGACGCGGGGGTCGAAGGGCTTGGGGATCAGGTACTCGCGTCCGAACTCGAAGCTGTCGCCGCCGTAGGCGAGCGACACGCTGGTGGGCACCGGCTCGCGGGCCAGGTCCGCCAGCGACCGCACCGCCGCCAGCACCATGGCGTCGTTGAAGGTCTTCGCCGCGCAGTCGAGCGCGCCCCGGAAGATGAACGGGAACCCGAGCACGTTGTTCACCTGGTTCGGGTAGTCCGAGCGCCCGGTCGCCATGATCACGTCCGCGCGGGTCTCCTTCGCCAGGGGGTAGTCGATCTCGGGCTGCGGGTTCGCCATGGCGAACACGATCGGGTCCTTCGCCATGGAGCGCAGCATCTCGGGCGACACCACGTTCCCGACCGAGCAGCCCAGGAAGCAGTCGGCCCCCTGCAGCGCCTCGGCCAGCGTGCGGGCGGTGGTGGGGGCGGCGAGCTCCTCCTTCTCGGGGCTCATGCCCTCGGCGCGGCCGCGATAGATCACGCCCTTGCTGTCGCACAGGACCATGTTCTCGGGCTTCACGCCCAGCTTGATGAACAGCCGGGCGCAGGAGATCCCGGCCGCCCCGGCGCCGTTCACCACGCAGCGCACGTCGGCGGGCGCCCGGCCCGACAGCTCGCAGGCGTTGAGGAAGGCGGCCGCGGAGATGATCGCCGTGCCGTGCTGGTCGTCGTGGAACACCGGGATGTCGAGGCGCTGCTTGAGCTCCCGCTCGATCGCGAAGCACTCGGGGCCCTTGATGTCCTCGAGGTTGATCCCCCCGAAGGTGGGCGCGATCGCGGCCACCACGTCGCAGAACCGCTGGGGGTCCTTGGCGTCGACCTCGATGTCGAACACGTCGATGTCGGCGAACTTCTTGAACAGGACCGCCTTCCCCTCCATGACCGGCTTCGCGGCCAGGGGGCCGATGTCGCCCAGGCCGAGCACCGCCGTGCCGTTGGTCACCACCGCCACCAGGTTGCCCTTGTTGGTGTAGCGGTACACGTCGCCGGGCGCGTCGGCGATCCGCCGGCAGGGCTCGGCCACGCCGGGGCTGTAGGCGAGCGACAGGTCGCGCTGGGTGGCGCAGGGCTTGGTGGGCTGCACCTCCAGCTTGCCGGGTCGGCCGTTGAGCTGGTGATACTTGAGAGAGGCCTGGTAGATGTCTTCGCCCATGCTGTCCTCGCGGGGCGCGGATCCTACCAGGGGGAGGTCCGGCGTCACGATCGCGAGCCGGGCGCGACGCCGGGTCGCGACTACAATCGCCGCCATGCTCCCCGTGCGTCTCCTCAACCGGTACTGGGGCCTCCGCCACGGCGAGAGCGAGGCCAACGTGGCGGGGATCGTGCTGAGCGACCCGGCGCGCGGGGTCGACGGCTACGGGCTCACGGCCCGGGGCCGCGAGCAGGTGCGCCGGACGGTCGCGGCCGCCGACCTGTCCCGTCCGGTCCGGGTGATCACCTCCGACTTCGCCCGGGCGCGTCAGTCGGCGGACGAGGCGGCGGCGCTGCTCGAGGCGCGGGTCGAGGTGGAGGCGGCGCTGCGCGAGCGGTGGTTCGGCGTGTGGGAAGGGACGCCCAACACCAACTACCCGCGGGTGTGGACCCAGGACGCGGTGGACCCCACCCACACGGCCGACGGCGTCGAGAGCGTGGTCGCGGTGCTCGAGCGGGCGCTCGGGCTGGTGCGGCGCCTCGAGGAGGAGGCGGCGCGGCGGGGCGCCGGCGAGGCGATCCTCCTGGTGTCGCACGGCGACACCCTGCAGATCCTCGAGACTGGGTTGCTCGGCGCGTGCCCCGGGTCGCACCGGGAGCGGGTGGCCTGGGTCAACGCCGAGGTGCGGCCCCTGCGCCTCGCGCCGCCCCTTTCCGGGCCTCCCGCCGCGCGGCTAGTCTGAGGTCATGGCGCTCACGCCGGACGAGGTGCGCTACGGACAGGCCGCGGTGGCGGCCGGCTGGATCGCGCGCGAGCGGCTGGTCGGCCTCTCGCAAGAGAGCCAGCGCCTGGGCGTCGACCTGCGCAGCGCGCTGCTGCGCGCCGGGGCGCTCAGCCCCGCGCAGGACCAGGCGATCGTGCTGCGGCTGCGCGGCGGGGGGCCGACCCCGTCCGGCGGCCCGCCAGGCGTTCCGCTGGGGGTCCCGCCCGGCCTGGGTCCCACCCCCGGCTCGCACGTGTTCCGCGCCGACCGCCCCACCGCCACCGGCTCCGACCCGGGCCGACCGGTCGCGGGCCTGGGCGACACCACGACCTCGGGCGTGCGCAAGCTCACGCTCCCCGGGCGCGCCCTGCCGGCGCCGGGCGAGCGGCTGGGTCCGTACCTGATCGAGCGGGAGCTGGCGCGCGGCGGCCTGGGCGCGGTGTTCGTCGCCCGCGCCCCCGGGGGCGAGCAGGTGGCCCTCAAGGTGCTGCTCGACCAGGCGCAAGGGAACCACCTGGCCCGCTTCCAGCGGGAGGCCGAGGTGGGGCGGCGGCTGCAGCACCCCGGGATCTGCGCGGTGCTCGACCACGGGGAGCACGAGGGGGTCGCCTTCCTGACCATGCCCTTCCTCGAGGGCGCCCGCGCGATCACCGAGCACGCGGACGCCGAGGGGCTGGGGCCGCGGGAGCGGATCGACCTCATGCTGCAGGTCCTCGACGCCCTGCACGCCGCTCACGAGGCGGGGGTGGTCCACCGTGACCTCAAGCCGGCGAACATCCTGGTGACGAGCGGGGGCCAGGCCAAGGTGGTCGACTTCGGGCTGGTCAAGGACCTCGAGCGGAGCCGCCTCACCAAGTCGGGGCACATCATGGGCACGCCCCACTACATGGCGCCCGAGCAGGTGAAGGGCGAGGCGGCCCGGGTGGACCGGCGCTGCGACGTGTTCGCCCTGGGCGTGATCCTGTTCGAGCTCCTGGCCGGGCGCCTGCCGTTCGACGGCGACACCAGCGTGGCGCTCATGCGCCAGATCCTCGAGGCGGACATGCCCGAGATCGGGGCGCTGCCGACCCCGCTGAAGCGGGTGGAGGACGTGCTGCGCGCGGCCCTCGCCAAGGAGCCCGACCAGCGCTACCCCACCGCCGCCGCCATGGCCGGCGACCTGCGGGCCGTGCAGGAGGGGAGCGCGATCTCGCGCTTGGCCCGGGCCCCACGCCGCAACCGCCAGCAGCGGCGCCTGGTGGGCGTGCTGGCGTCCGCCGCGGTCCTGGTCGCGCTCGCCCTGGGCGCCGTGGTCGCCTGGCGCTCGCGCAACCCGGCCGCGCTGCCCGCAGCCGAGCGCCTGGAGCGAACCGCTGCCCTCGCCGGCGAGGTGGACCGCCGCCTGCGAGCCGGCCGCTCCCTGGCGGCGCACCCGCCCGACCTCGCCGCCTGGGAGACCGAGCTGGGACACCTCCTGAGGTCGGTCCCGGCGGGGTCCCCGCTCCCCACCGACCTCGAGGACGCAGCGGCGCGGGTCCGGTTCGCGGGCGGGGCCGCGGCCCTGGCGAGCGAGGACGCCGAGCGGGCCGCCGCGGCCCTGGA
Source organism: Planctomycetota bacterium (assembly GCA_041690735.1). Lineage (GTDB taxonomy): Bacteria > Planctomycetota > J058 > J058 > J058 > JAWLGW01. The sequence goes on along the minus strand of JAWLGW010000455.1, from coordinate 103 downwards.
CCTGCTCGCCGAGACGGGGGGCGCCGAGGCGGCGCTCCTGCGGGACACGCTCGCGGCCGCCCTGGTCGGGGCTGGCGCCCAGCCGGGCGAGCCGGCGGCCGCG
>JAWLGW010000454.1:0-5897 GCA_041690735.1 Planctomycetota bacterium | reverse complement strand
GGCGCCTCGGCCGAGGCGGCCGAGGCGATCAAGGCGGCCCGGGCCCTGCACCGCGCCGACCCCGCCGCCGCGCGGGCCCGCTACGAGGACATCCGCGCCCGCTACCGCGGCACGCACGCCGCCCAGCTGGCCGAGGAGTACCTCGCCGACCTGGACGCCGGCCGGTGAGCGAGGCAGCCGAGGTCCCCCTCGCAGGCCCGGCGCTCGACCCCGCAGAGCCCGCTCAGGAGGGCGAGCTGGGCCTGCCGCCGCTGGCCGAGCGGGTGCGCGGGGTGCTGTGCGCCCCCTGGGCTACCTTCGCTCGCCACGACGCCTCCTGGGGCTGGGCGGCGCCCTGGCTGCTGGTGGCCGCGCTCGGGCTGCTGTTCGGGGTGGTCTACATCTCCAAGGTCGACCTGGCCGAGCTGCAGGCGGTCGCCATGGAGCGAACGAAGGAGACCCTGCCCGCCGCCCAGAGGGCGCAGATGGAGGCGGCCGGCGACTCGCTCCAGACGTGGTTCAAGTTCCTGGCCTTCTTCGGCAAGGTGTGGACGATCGCCGGGCCGGTGGTCGGCGGCCTCGCCACGGTGCTGCTGTGGGGGCTGCTGGCCTTCGTGGTCGCTCGCCTGTGGGCCCCGCCCGAGCGGCGCCCCGAGCCGATCCGCTGCATCTCCATGGCGGCCTACGTCCACCTGGCGCAGGGGATCGGCTACGCGGCCATGCTGGTGGGGGTCCTGGGCGGCAACGCCATGCCCCTGACCGGCCCGGCGGCGCTGGCCGACCCGTTCGCCCACCCCGTCCTGCACGCCGCGCTGGGCCGGCTCGACCCGGTGAGCCTGTTCGGGTACGGCCTGTTCGCCGCCGGCCTGGCCGGCTCGTGCGGGCTCACCCGCGCCCGCGCCCTCACCGCTACGGCGCTGGCCTGGCTGGCGGTGACGGCCCTGTCGGTGGGCGGCCCCGCGGTCGGCGCCCTGGCGCAGGGAGGTGCCAAGTGAAGGAGACGCCGTCCGCCGTCCTGCCGCGGGGTCGGGTGTGGGTCCCGGTCGTCGTGGGGCTGCTGGCGCTCGCCTTCGCCCAGCTCCGCACCACCTCGGTGAGCGTGGAGGCGCCCACCGCCAAGGCCGCCGCCGCGGAGCCCAGCTTCGTGTTCGGCGGCTCGAGCGGCCGCCGGGTCGAGGTGGCGCCCCTGCGCCGCGGGCCGATCGCGACCGCCGTGCAGGCCCCGGGCACCGTGCAGGCGGGCTCGGAGGTCGGCGTCTCGGCCCCCTTCGAGGGGACGGTGCTGGAGATCGTCCGCGACGAGGGCGACCCGGTGGCCGAGGGCGAGGTGGTGTTCCGCCTCGACCCTCGCGACTACGGCGAGAAGGTGACCGAGGCCGAGATCGCCCTGGCGGGCAAGCGCGCCGCCCTGCTGGAGGCGCAGGCCGAGCAGGCCGAGGCGGCTCAGCGGCTGGCCGAGGCGAACGACGAGCCGGCCGAGGTGACCGAGGCCCGCCTCAAGGTGCGCCAGAGCGAGCTGAGCCTGGAGCGGACGCGGGCCCAGCTCGACGCGGCCCAGGCCAAGCTGGATCGGGCCGACCAAATGCTCCGGGAGGGGATCGGCCGCCAGACCGACGTGGAGTCCGCCAAGAGCGAGCACTCGGTGGCCTCGATCGGGGTCCGGATCGGCCAGGAGGAGCTGATCCTGGCCCGCGAGACCCTCGAGTTCCGCACCCAGACCTGGGAGCGCACCCGGCGCGAGGCCGGCAAGGCGGCGACCGTGGCCCAGGCGGCGCTTACCCGCGCCCAGGGGGACCTGCAGGCGGCCGAGCTCGCCGTCGCGCGCGCCCGGCGGGACCTCGAGCGGTGCGACGTCCGCTCCCCCCTGACGGGCGTGGTGACCGCGCGCTCGATCAACCGGGGCGACCTGGTGACCCGCCCGCCCAGCGACACCCCGCACGCGATCGTGTCGGACCTGGCGCACCTGCTGGTGTACGCCGACGTCGACGAGGGGGACGTGGTCGCGGTCCAGCCGGGCCAGCCGAGCGAGGTGGTGGTCCACGCCCTGGAGGAGGCGGGCCCCCTGCGGGCGCAGGTCTACGACCGAGGCATGCGGGCCCGCCAGGAGCAGGGCAAGGAGGTCAAGACCTTCAGGGTCCGGCTGCTGCTCGAGCCCGGCCAGCCCCGCCTCGACGCCCTCCGCCCGGGCATGACCGCCAGCGCCGAGATCGAGACCGGCCGCTCCGCGGACGCCCTCAAAGTCCCGCTGCAGGCGGTCCTGCGGCGCGAGCGAGGGCAGCTGCCCAAGGACCTCGCGGAGCGGCTGCCCGAGGCCCTGCGGGGGCCGCTGCTGGCGGCGCCCGCGAAGGAGGACGCGCTGCTGGACGTGGTGCTGGTGGCGACGAGCGACGGCGAGGCCGGCCTGCGGGTGGTCGACCTGGGGCTGGTGGACGCGGACGAGGCCGAGGTGCTGGCCGGCCTGGAGGCGGACGCAAACGTGATCGTCGGCCCCTACCGGGCCCTCGAGGCCCTGGCAGACGGCGACCCGATCCAGGCGCGACCGGCGGAGCAGCAGCTGCTCCTCGACGACGAGGCGAGCGGGGTCGCCGCCGTCCGCAGCGCGACGCCCGCCGGCGGCGACGCCGACCGCCCGTGAGCCTGGTCCTCGAGAACCTCAAGATCGCCCTGGGCGAGCTGCGGGCGAACCCGTTCCGCAGCGCGCTCACCACCCTGGGGATCGTGATCGCCGTGTCGGCGGTGATCGCGGTGGTCTCGATCGTGCAGGGCGCCTCGCGCTTCATGCTCGAGCAGTTCGAGACCCTGGGCACCAACAAGATCTGGGTGTGGCCCCAGCGGCCCCCGGGCGAGGAGGGGCGCAAGCTGGGGCGGGTCGAGCTGACCTACGAGGACGCGCAGGACCTGGCCCGCCGCTGCTCGGCCCTCGAGGCCGTGGCCCCCTCGATCTTCCGCAGCGCCCGCGTCGCCTTCGAGGGGGAGGAGATCGACGTCGACGTGCGCGGCAGCACCCCCGCCTTCCAGCGCACCAATGACTGGTACCCCGACGCGGGGCGCTTCTTCCTCCCCTCGGAGGTCGACCACCGGGCGCCGGTGTGCGTGGTCGGCGAGGAGGTGGTCAAGAAGCTGGGCACCCGGCGCGAGCGCCTGCTGGGCCGGACCCTCAAGGTGGACGGGCGCCCCCTGCGGGTGGTGGGCTTCCTGGAGAAGAAGGGCGCCATGCTCGGCAACAGCCAGGACGACGTGCTGGTGCTGCCGATCACCACCGCCTTCTCGATCTGGGGGCGCAACGCGGGGCGGCGGCTGGTGGTGATCGCCCAGGCCCGCGCGGCCGACGAAGCCACCACCGCGGTGGACCAGATCCGCTGGCTGCTGCGCCTGCGCCACGGCCTGCGCCACGGGCAGCCCGACGACTTCCAGATCTTCACCCAGGAGCAGTTCCTGCAGCAGTTCCAGCAGGTGAGCCTCATGATCACCGGGCTCCTCATGGGGATCGTGTCGGTCGCCCTGCTGGTGGGCGGGATCGGGATCATGAACATCATGCTGGTGTCGGTGAGCGAGCGGACCCGCGAGATCGGCATCCGCAAGGCGCTGGGCGCCAAGAACCGCGACATCATGGTGCAGTTCCTGGTCGAAGCCGTGGCGCTGGGCGCCCTGGGCGGCCTGCTCGGGATCGGCCTCGGCGTCGGCGCCGGGCTGTTCGTGCGCGAGGCGATCAAGGTGTGGGTCGACTTCCCGCCGGTCCACGTCCCCCTGTGGGCGGTCGGGATCGCGCTCGGCTTCTCCAGCAGCGTGGGGCTGATCTCCGGCCTGTACCCCGCCTGGAAGGCCGCCCGCCTGCACCCGATCGACGCCCTGCGCGAGTGAGCGCCCGCTGGCCCTCGCCCCGGGCTGGCTCTAAGCTCCCCCTCGAGGAGGGACTCTCGTGAAACGCGACTGCCCGCACTGCGCCCAGCCCGTGCCACCCAAGACCGCGCGCTGCCCCCACTGCGGAGAGCCGCTGGAGCGCTCGGCCACCAGGAGGAGCGTCCTCCTCGCCATGGCCATGGCCGGGCTCCTCGGCCTGTGCTTGTGCGCCGTGGCGGTCCCCAACGTGATCGAGGCCCGCAAGATCGGGGGCGAGGCGGCGCCGATCGGCGCCCTCAAGACGATCAACACCTCCCAGACCCTGTTCCGCGAGGGCGACAAGGATGGCGACGGCGTCCTCGATTACGGCACCCTGGCCGAGCTGGAGCAGACCGGCCTGATCGACTCGGGCCTGGGGTCGGGCACCAAGCAAGGCTACCTGTTCGTCGTGCAGCCCTCGCCTACCGAGCCCGAGTATCGGTGGGCGGCCGTCGCCAACCCCGTCGCCCTGGGCGAGACCGGCGACCGCGCCTTCGCCACCGACCAGAGCGGCAGCGTCTACTACCGGCTGAACGGCACGATCGAGCTGACGCCCGACGGCACCCTACCCCCGGGGTTGCCGACGGTAGGACGGTGAGTCGAACGCGCTGGCCGTCGGCAAGTGAGCCCCCGCTGATCCTGCCGGACTGGGCCGCCGTCTACGCCGACCTCCCCGAGGGGTACGACGCCCCCGAGGAGGACCGGAGCGCCGTCGACCGGGCCGCCGGCGACCGCGCCTCCGCCTACGGCGAGCTGCCGCCGGAGTCGGCCGAGCGGCTGCTGCGCTGGCTGGCGCCCACGCCCCAGGACGCGCTGTTCGACCTGGGCTCGGGCACCGGACGACTGGTGGCTCAGGCGGTGTGCACCACCGCCGTCGGCCTGGCGGTGGGGGTCGAGCTGTCCCGCTTTCGCCACCGAGTCGCCCTCACCGCCCGGGACCGCCTGCTGGAGCGCCTCGACGTCGCCGCCGCCGCCGAGCTGCGCCGCCGCCTGGTCCTGCGCTGCGAGGACCTGCGCCACACCGACCTGGTCCGGGCGACGATCGTGTACGCCGGCTCGACCTGCTACCCCGACCCGCTGCTCGACGCCCTGGCCGAGCGCGCCGCCGCCGCGCCCCACCTGCGGGCCCTGGTGTCGGCGCGGCCGCTGCCGTGGCCCCACGACCCGCGGCTGGAGGAGGTGGGCCGGATCCGCCTGCCCATGAGCTGGTCTCGGTCCGAGCGGGTGGCGGTCTATCGGCCGCGGTGAGCGCGCCGCTCAGCGCAGCGCCAGGACCGCGGCGACCGCCACCAGCAGGACGACCGCCACCCCGAGCAGCACCAGGAGCCCGCGCGGCGGCTGGGGACCTGCCTCGGCCGAGACTGTCGGCCGTGGCCTCGCCGGCTCACCGCGACCCCGCAGGGGCGCCTCCGACTCGATCGTGGAGACGATCCGCTGCTCCTGCTGGGCCTTGCGCCGGGCGGTCTGGCGCTGAACCTCGGCGAAGGAGACGCCGCCGGTCTCGGTGATCGACACCCGCACCTTGGGGCCGCCCGCCCCCAGCTCGACCACCGCGTGGTTGGGGAGGCGCGCCGCTCCCTCGACACGCCGTCCGTCAATCAGGGTGCCGTTGGTGCTGCCGGCGTCATGAACCTCGAGCCCGCCGTCGGCCGCCCGCCGGACCTGAGCGTGGACCGCCGAGACCTTGGCGTCCTGGGCGGCGTCGAACAGCACGTCGCACGTGGCCGCCCGCCCCAGGGACAGGGGGAGCTTGTGAAAGCTCTCGCTCGTCCCCTCACGGGCGCCGCTGAGGAAGGTGATCCGGACCTCCATAGGGGTCCCCCCGACCCTTCCGGTATAGCGCCAGGAGGTCCCCTTCGCACCCCGGCGGAGGCGCCCGGACGAGGGAGGCGCGCCGAACGGTCCGTCCGGAGCGGGCGCCGGGTATGGTGAGGCCACCCACCATGAGCGCCGCTCGACAGCAGATCATCGGCCTCCCGCTCGCGGCGCTGCTGCTGTTCGCCGCCGGCGCGAGCGGCTGGCTGCAAGCGGTCACCCGG
>JAWLGW010000453.1:0-5898 GCA_041690735.1 Planctomycetota bacterium | reverse complement strand
TCCTGCGGTGGAGGGCTCAAGGTAGCAAAGGGACCGGCCAGGGGCCGGCGGCGGAGTAGTTGCCTGCTGCCAAACAACTTACGGTCGGCTGTCCGGTTTGGGGCGCGGCCGTCTCTCTCTCTCCTGGAAAAGGGGAGGTATCCCGGTGCTCAAGCGCTCCTTCGGCTCCGTGCTGGTCTCGCTCCTGCTTCTGGCCTCGGCGGCCCCCGTCCGCGCCAACGACGACGTGTCGGGCGTCATGCTCCAGGCGTGGTACTGGGACTCGCCGCTCGACAACGGCCAGTGGTGGAACAAGCTCACCGACCTCATGCCCAAGCTGCGCGAGTGGGGCATCACGGCCCTGTGGGTCCCGCCGCCCACCAAGGCGGCCGGCGGCGGCTACTCCTCGGGCTACGACCTGTACGACTTCTACGACCTCGGCAGCAAGGACCAGCGGGGCACGATCCCGACCAAGTGGGGCACCAAGGAGGACTTCCTCAAGATGGTGTCGGTGGCCCACGCCAACGGGCTCGACGTGTACGCCGACATCGTCGTCAACCACCGGTCTGGCGGCGAGCAGGGCGGCTACAGCTACCAGAACCTGGTGGGCTCGGAGGCGACCGGCCGGTTCACCATGGCGCCCTGGGACTTCCACCCCAAGGACTGGAGCGGCGAGTGGTACATGGCGGTGGCCGGCCTGGCCGACATCGCCCAGGGCGTCCCCTACGTCCGCGACAACCTGTTCCGCTGGATCCGCTGGTTCGACAAGCAGACCGGCGTGGACGGCTACCGGATCGACGCGGTGAAGCACATGCCCCCCGAGTTCGTGGAGGGCCTGCTGTGGCAGGTCCAGGGCGGCCTGGGGCGCAAGCGGTTCGCGGTGGGCGAGTACTACGACGGCAACCCCGGCACCCTGCAGTGGTGGGTGAACGCCGTGCAGCACCGCTCGGGCGTGTTCGACTTCACCCTCTTCTTCCAGCTCCTCTCCATGGCGCACGGCAACGGCTACTACGACATGCGGGCGCTGCGCACCCGCCTGGGCGACGAGCGGGCGTCGGTCACCTTCTGCAACAACCACGACACCTTCCGCCGCGCCAACGGCCTGCACCTCTACCAGCGGAGCAGCCTGGCGCACGCCTTCATGCTCGCCTCGGCCGGCTACCCCTCGGTGTACTGGCTCGACCTGTTCGACGACAACGGCGACGCCCGCTACTGGATGCTCAACCTGATCTGGATCCACCACATGATGGCCAAGGGCGCGCAGATCGAGCGGTGGGCCGACCCCGACCTGTACGTCCTCGAGCGCGAGGGCAACCTGCTGGCCGGCTTCAACGACAGCACCACCGAGTGGAAGAGCGCCTGGGTCCGCACCAACTTCGGCCCCAACGTGCGCCTGCACGACTACGCCCTGGGCGTGGGCGACATCTGGACGAACCAGGACGGCTGGGCCCGGATCTCGGTGCCCCCCTCCGGCTACGTCATGTATGGCCGCGACGGCATGCAGGACAAGCGGCCCAACCCGCCCGCCCGCCGCACCAAGCAGGAGTTCGAGGGCGCGGCCGACATGGACCTGCACCCGGCCCACGAGCGGTGGGGCGAGCCGATCCGCTTCGTGAGCGACAAGGACCAGCCGATCTGGGTCAACGTGTGGCTGGAGGACCGCGACCTCGTGGCCCACGTGGCCCTGTTCGACGACCAGGGCAACCGGATCAACCACGCCCGCGGCAAGGGGCACGTCTACTTCCCGGTGCGCAACCCCGCCAAGGCGGGCTGGTATCAGGTCCGGGTCGGCCTGGAGCAGACGGGCCAGAACACCACCACCGGCTACTTCCTGGAGCTCGACTACCAGGGCCCCCGCGACACCCCGATCGGCCCGGCGCCCACCAACACCACCTGGGACCTGCTCCCGCTGGCGCCGACCTCGACGGGCCCGTAGACGCACCGGCGCAACGAGCGGGCGACCGCCCGCTCCTCTTCTGACCCACCCCACGTCGCGGCCCCGCTCGCGTGCGCGGGGCCGCGGCGTGTACGGGCACTTCCTCACCTCGCGGCGAGGCGGCGCCCTGCGGGAGCAGGGCGCGGTAGCCTGTGCCCATGGACCAGCGACCCGTGGACCCGCGACCCGTGGACCACCGCTCAGGGGCTTCAGGGTGGTTCGACGCTCGCTGGGCGGCGCTGCTAGCCGCCGGCATGTGGCTGGTGTTCGTCCTGCACGTAGCCGCGCAGGCGCCCGAGTGGATTTGGCTGCTCACGACCTCCGGTCTGAAGCTGCCGGCTGCGACTCGTGCCGCAATCGAACTCTGCGGCGCCTTGCGCACCGTCCCCGGCTGGCTCGTTACCCTGGCGGCGCTGGTCGTCCTTGCGCTGCCGCCGTTCCTGCTCGAGTCGCGCGGGCGCCGTGCCCGGCGGGCCTATCTCGTCGCGGCCGCCCTGGCGCTACCGGCCTTTCCGGTGACCCACGCGATCATGCACCTCCCCGCAACCGAAATTCAGTGGGCCCTCGACGGACCGCCTGCCACGGGGCCACTCGCCCCCTCGGGCTGGACCTCCCCTTGGGTCACCGGATCGGCCAGCCTGTGGCTCCTGGTCGGGGGCGCCTTCCTCACCAGGGAGTGGCTGGCCCTGGCCGCGGCGCAGGCCCGCCTGCCGCGCGACGAGCGAGCGGCGGTCGAGGCGGCGCGGGTCCTGGTGATCGCCAGCGCGCCGGCCGCGGTCTTGGCCGCGATCGCCGCGAGCCTCGCGCCGCGCGAGCTGCCGCTCGGACCGCTGACTCCGCTGGTCCCGCCGCCCCTGGCGACCGCGGGAACGGTGGCCGCGGCGGTCGTGCTGGCGGTGGTCTACCGGCGGGCGCGACCGTAGCGGAGACCGAGACCGAGACCAAGACCGAGTCCGAGTCCGAGTCCGAGTCCGAGTCCGGCGGTCGTGCTCACGGTCGTCTACCGTCGGTCGCGCGCGCGAGGCGGAAGGTGAGCCCCTTGCTTCAGGAGCCGTCGATCCGCAGGCGCGTGCGCGGCTTCGCGCTGCCGTCCGCCTGCACGGCCAGCCGTGGCCTCTGTACCGTTGCTTCTGGTCGGGGAGCGCTCATCCCGCTCCCGGGTTGATTCTCCCGCCCCTCTGTCTCCTCCGCCAGCGTCTCGCTGGTCGGGGAGCGCGAGGCGACAGCGACGGCTGCTCTCCGCTTCCAGGACCCAGAAGTGAAGCGCAACCGGTGAAGATCCAAAGCCGGCTTCCCTCTCACGGAGGCCGCTGCAGCCGCCTGTACATGCGGCCGCTCACCGCGCCAATCTGCACGCGGAGGGGGTGAAGGAGCCCTCGAGGGCGACTCTATGAAGGCGCGGGTCGTACCGCGAAGGGTCGGTCCTCGGCCGCGCCAGCGGACGGCTCCGGCTGCGGGCTGCCGGCCGCGGCGCCGGCGCCGGCGCCGGCGTCGGCGCCCGCGTCCGCGCCCGCGTCCGCGGGCTCACCCGTCCAACGGCTCGCAGGTGACGCCGTACTTCACCCGCATCCAGTAGGTGCCTGCCGGGAACACGATCGCCCGACGCGCCTCCTCGGTGCGGGCCGCGCGCCACTGCTCCCAGGCGACGCGGTAGCGGACGAAGAACGCCTTCAAGGTGGAGAGGAGCTCGATCCGCCGCCACTCGTCCTTGCAGGCGACCCGCGGCGACACGCCCCGGTCGGGGAGCGCCGGCCCCGGCCGGCTGAGCGGCTCCTGGGCCAGGATCTTCTTCGCGCCCAGGGGGCGGCCGGGTGGGCGCCTCCGCAGCTCGGCCAGCCGGGCGTCGACCGCCTCCTGCAGGAGGGCCCGAAACTGCTCGTCCTCGAGGTCGGCGAACTGCGGCGGCTTGGTGATCTCGACCTTCACCTCGCCCGGCGTCACTACCTGCGCCTCGTCGAGCTCACCGGTCTCTGGATCCGGCCGCGGCTGGCGAAAGAACCAGGTCGGCCGCCGGGCGATCAGCACCGTCGCGCCCACGTCATGAGCGGCTCATGGCTGCCCGTCTCCTGGTCTATGCCGGGCGGGTGATCGAGCGGCACGTGACGAAGCACCCCAACGCGACGAAGATCCCGGCGCTGGTTCCCGTGGTCCTCTACCACGGCGAGGGTGGCTGGAGCGCGGCCACCGAACTGTTCGACCTCTACGCTCTCCCCGAGGACCTGAAGCCGACTTTGAGGGGGCTCGTCCCCTCGCTGCGCTTCTTGCTCGACGACCTGGGTCAGACCGGCGACGAGAATCTCCGCCAGCGGTCTGGTCCTGTCCTGGCTCGGGTGGCTCTGATCGTCCTGCGCCACGCTCAGGAACTGCGCACCGCCCAAGACCCGCATGCCACCATGCGCTGCCTGGCGGCGTCGGTCGGGGACCTGCTCCAGCAGGTCCTGGATCAATCGGGGCGAACCGTGGTCTTCCGATATATGCTGGAGATCGTTGAATTGGACCCCAGCGAGGGGGAGGAGATCCTCGTTCGGGCCCTGTCCGGCCAGGTGAAGGAGGACGTCGTGACCGCTGCCGACCAGCTGAGGGCCGAGGGCGAGCTCAGGGCCCTCCGTCGCGTTTTGCTGCGCCAACTGCGCGAGAAGTTCACCGACATCTCGGTCGAGGCTGAGGAGCGGGTTGCCAAGGCCACAGCCGACGAGCTGGACGAGTGGACGACCCGGGTCGTCAAGGTCGACACCGTCGACGCCGTTTTCGGCTCCAGCGGGCAAGGCTAACGCCACCGCCGGGTGGCCTGCTTCGAGCGCTGACTGGAGACCGGAAGCGGAATTGAAGCAATACCCGCCCAAGTGCGAGACCCCGTGTACCCCTCCCTCGTCGGGACCCCGGGGGATACCTTCGGCAGAACAGCCTTTGGCTTGTGGCACTAACCTGGGAGGGGTTCCAGGGAGAATCAACCCCGGAGGGGGCCTGGGGGGAGCGCCAAGGCCCAGGATGTCAGTTCGATGGAAATGCGCTCCCGCGACTGCTGTTCACCCAGCCTCGCGAGCGCGATTCGGAGAGCGGCTGGGACTCGCCCTGAGGACACGTAGCCGTGGGCATGATCGGCGAGCAAAGCTGCCACCCGGAACGACCAGTCGCGCTCAGTAGCCACACCGAAGTCTAACGAGCGAGGCGTCGCAGCCGGGCACGCCTCGTGACCATGGGCAAGTCGCTCCTCCGCCCGCCTCAGCGCAGCTTGAGCGCCTTCTGCGTCTGAACCTTTGCCCTGCTCTCTTGCGAGGTGGGCAACTGACACGCAAACACATCCCGTCACGGGATAACCCGCCTCCACCAGGCCCTGGAACCACGCTCCGAAGTCGTCGGAGACCTGCGGCGCCGCGTCCCCCAGCGCCAGCCGCGCCCCCTCATGCCCACTGTACGCCGCAAGCTCCAGCTTCTCCTGGTCCAGGTCCCCCACCCGCACCCGCTCCAGCAGGTACGCAGCCTCGTCCTCGGTGCTGCCCGTCTCCTTCCACCGGCGCTCGAGCTCGCGGAGCTTGCTATCGGTCACAGCGGCTGCCCCCTCATCCCGCTCCCGGGCTGATTCTCCCGTCACCCGGCGGGGTCTGCGAGACCCGAGCGTGTTGCCCGACCCGCGGCGCTCCTCGCGGTCCGAAGCTCCTGCGCACGGGAAGTCGAGCGGGCTCAAGGGGCGGTGCGCGCGTCAGAGCGAGATCGGCGGCTGCTTGGGCGTTGGTGGTGGTCCGCAGAGTAGGCGCGCCGCAGGTTGGGGGTGGTGTTCGTCCGGGCCCCCCGGGGACGCTAGCGGGCGATCGGCCAGGGGAAGGCGTCGGGGGCCCGCACCCGGCCGAGGAAGGGATCCTCGAGGTTCCCCAGGTACAGCTCGTCGCCCACCCGCTCCACGCTGGTCACCGGCGCGAAGGGGCGCGGTCCCGGGTCCTGCAGGTCGTGGACGATCCGGCCGCTCAGGTCCAGGCCGAGCACCC
>JAWLGW010000452.1:0-5913 GCA_041690735.1 Planctomycetota bacterium | reverse complement strand
GCTGGCCGACACGATCGAGGAGGAGGCGCCGCACACCGAGGAGGGCGCGCCGCTCGTCGAGGCGAAGAGCGGCGCGAAGGAGCCGGCCCCGAAGAAGGAGGCGGGCGCCAAGGCGGGCGGCGCCCAGGCGACCCGGGCGGCCCCCAAGACCGAGCACGCGCCGCAGGCCGAGGGCTTCTACGTCCTCGACACCGCCGAGACGGTCCCGGCCTCCCACTGGCAGAAGCTGTGGGAGAAGAAGTACGACACCCCCTGGAAGGGGAGCTGGCGGGACAACACGCCGCTGGCGGACATGAAGGTCACCCGCGTCGACGGCGAGCCGGTGGTGTTCTCCTACCGGGCCAACATGCGGGTGTGCTCGGACGGGATCTCGCCGAGCGTCTACGGCTCGGCCTCCGAGTTCGCGCAGCTCAAGAAGGAGCACGGCGACAAGAAGGCCAAGGCGATCATGCGCGAGCGCCAGCGGGCCGAGGGCTTCAAGTACGTCGACTTCCACGGCCAGGGCCGCACCGCCCGCAGGGACCCCTACACCCGGGAGTACTTCAACGCCGAGGAGGTGCCCTACATCGTCACCAACCCGCAAATGCGCGGGGCGTTCACCGGCGTGCAGCAGGACGACCTCGCCCTGGTGCGCCTGGGCGACCAGACGGTGTTCGCCATCTGCGGCGAGTCGGGGCCCGCCTTCAAGGCGGGCGAGGCCTCCATGCGCACCTGCAAGGCGCTGGGGCTCAGCGACGACCCGAGCTCGGGCGGGATCAGCAGCGACGACGCCGACCAGCAGCGAGTGGAGTACATCATCCTCCCTGGCGCGCGGCACCCCCGGACCGAGCCGATCACCTTCGAGAGCCTGCAGAAGTACGGCCGCGCCGCCTTCGAGGAGGCGGTGCACAAGGGCTACCTGCGCAACCCGGGCGGCCCCGCCACCACCTGGCAGTTCCCGGTCGAGCCCCTGTCGGCGGCCGAGGCCGGGGCGCAGTACGAGGCGCTGGAGGCGGCGGGCGAGGGCTTCTACCCGGTGGGCGCCAACCGGCTGTGGCACGGCGGGGTGCACCTGCGCGTCGGCGACGGGGCGGGGGGCGAGGTGCGGGCCTGCGCCGCGGGACGGATCGTGGGCGCCCGGCTGCTCCCGCCGGGGACCGAGGAGGCGCGCCCTCGCGGCTTCGTGCTCGTCGAGCACGAGGTGCGGAGCGAGCGGGCCGCCGAGCCCCACAAGGTGTGGAGCCTGTACTACCACCTCCAGCCCGCTCCCTGCGACGGGAGCGCCGGGATCCCCTGGCTGGACGCCCTGGCGGACGGGTTCCGGGCCGGCCTGCCCGAGGGGGCCAAGCTGGTGCGGGTCATCACCATCGAGGATCAGGGTGGCCTCAACGTGCGGGACCTGCGCAAGCACAAGAAGGTGCTGGGGCAGATCCCCTTCGGCGAGCTGGCGCAGGTGGTCGAGGTGCTGGGAGAGGGCGCCTGGGCGCACGTCAGGTACGGCGCGCTCGAGGGCAAGATCTCGATCGCCGCGAAGCGCGCCGATCCGGTCGACGCCGCTGAGCTGAAGAAGGTCCAGCGGCTGGCCGCGGGCGAGGCCGTCGCCCTGGACGTCCCGGTCGCCGTGGGCGACCTGCTGGGCCGGGTGAAGGGCGCGCTGCACTTCGAGGTCATGAGCGAGGAGCTGCTGCCGGGGTTCGACCAGGAGCCGTTCGAGCACCTCGAGGACCCCAACGACGACCCGATCGCCGACGCCGCCGACCTGGTCGAGCGCCTGGGTGGGGCTCCGGAGGAGTTCGCTGGCGCGTTCTCGGCGGACGGCGGCAGCGAGGAGGCGGAGCGGGCGGCCGCCGCGTCGCGGTACCTCACCGTGTCGCACGTCACCGAGTGGGCGGCGGAGGACTGGAGCCGCCTGCAGGAGGTCGCGGGGCTCGACGACGCGCAGCTCGAGGCGGCCCTGGCCGAGGTTCGCTCGCACCAGTTCTGGGCCAGCCTGGAGCGGAGGCCGCAGAGCCCCCGGGTGATCTCGTACCACCCGATCACCTTCGTTCACACCATGGCCGGCGGTCAGGTGGCCGCGCCGGCGGCGGCGCGCACGCCGGCGCCGACGCCGCCCAAGCCGGTCGACCCCGACGAGGCGCGGCCACGACGGACGCAGCGGGACCTGGAGGAGGCGGAGGCCGAGGGGGGCGCGCCAGCGGCGGCGCCTCCCGCGGAGGCGGACCAGGTCCGCCTCGACGCCCCCGAGGATGAGGACGACGAGGGGCCGCCCGACCAGGGCGACAGCTTCGTGGTCGCCGGCGGCAGCCGGTTCGACCTCGACATCGACCTCGGGGTGTCCAAGACCAAGGGCTCCAGCAAGTGGGGCGCGAACGGGGACATCAAGGACGGCACCGCGATCTACCTGCCGCGCAGCCTGCGGGTGGGGCCCAGCGTCGACCTGGTGGTCTACCTGCACGGCAAGCACAGCGACGTCTCCACCCTGGGCGGCTACTTCCAGCGGATCGACGTGCTGAGCGCCTTCGAGGCGGGGGGCAAGAACGCGGTGCTGGTGGTGCCCAAGCTGGGCCACGGCTCGGAGACGGGGACCTCCGCCGACGGGCTGCACACGCAGGCGGGCTTCGAGCGGTGGCTGGAGCGGGTGCTGGAGGGGCTGGCCGAGCAGGGGCCCTGGCCGCGGGCCCCGCGCGTCGGGCGCCTGGTGCTCGCCGCCCACTCGGGCGGCGGGTTGCCGGCGGTCAACCTGGTCCAGACCCTCGCCAAGCACCTGCCCGACCGGGAGGCGGCGCTGCGCGGGGTGTGGATGTTCGACACGATGTACCACGACCCCGACCTGTGGATCGACTTCCTGTCCGGACGCGCGCAGGTGCAGGGGCGCTTCGCGTACACGCCGCACAGCGGCAACAAGATGAAGAGCCGGCACGACCGGCTGGCGAAGAAGCTGCCGCGGGCCAAGGTCGAGCGGTCACGGGTGGGGCACATGCGGGTGCCGGTGGAGTACTTCCCCACCTGGCTCGAGGAGGCGGACTTCCTCGACGACCGCGGCACGAGCAGCGCGCCGCCGCCGGCCTCGAGGGCGGAGTTCCGCTGTGACGAGCAGGGGCGGGTCGTCGTCCACGAGGACCTGCAGGGGGCGGTGCTCGCGGCGCGCGAGCTGTCGGGGCTGTCGCTGTCGGTGAAGGGCGGGGTGTGCCCCGAGCCTCCCGCCCTGTGCCCCAAGTCGCTGCGCGGGGTGCACGGGCAGGGGGACGCCCTTCACATCCGGGGGCTCGGCATGTACGAGCTCCGGGCCGCCGAGCTGGCCGGGCTGTGGGGCGTCGACGTCACCGGCGTCTCGCAGGCGAAGCTCAAGGCGCTGCACGTGGAGGCCGGCGCCTGGAAGAAGGTCCGCGCCGTCTATCCCCCGGGGGTGCGCGCGATCTCGGCGAGCGCGCCCTGGGCCGACCTGGGGGTGGTGGCGATCCGCAAGGGGAAGCAGCGGGAGCTCCACCTGGAGCGCGGCTCCAAGCGGCGGGTCGCCTACGTCGACGGCGTGGAGTGGCGCTGCCTCCCCTTCGAGGTGAAGGAGGGCACCGACTACGTCCTGCACAAGAAGATGCGCTGGATGGCCAGCTTCCACCGCCAGTGGGGGCGCGCCTCGACGATCCGCTGGCTGCAGGGGCTGTGCGCCTTCTACCGCGACCACACGGGCCAGCCGCTGGGAGTGGGCGACGTCAGCCACATCGTGGGCGAGGACCAGACCGACCACGGCTCGCACGAGAAGGGGGTGGACGTCGACCTGTATCCGCTGGGGCCGGGGAGCCCCTACCGGGAGACCTACTACTGCGAGGGGAGCCGCAAGGCGCTGAGGGTGAGCCGCATGCCGGCGAGCCTCCAGGTCCCCCAGGCGCCGGGCGAGGCGGCGTTCCCCTTCTACAAGGCCAACGATCGGGAGCGGCTCTCGGACGAGGACACCGACAAGGTGCTGCGCTGGCACGCCACGGTGATCGCCTACTGCATGCTGACCGAGAAGCTCGTGTACCGGGCCGTGTGGCACGGCGCCTACGCCGACGCGGTGCGGGAGGCGGCGGCCGAGATCGCCCGCGCCGCCCAGGCCGCGCCCAGGGACGGGTGGGGCTCGGGGGAGGAGTGGTGGCACACCGGGACGATCGACGCCGACCTCGGCGCGATCCGCGGCGAAGGGCACCGCGACTTCGGCCCCGGCAAGGGCTGGAAGGCCCACCAGGACCACCTGCACATTCGCCTCGAGGAGAGCTTCGACTGAGCGACGCCGTGCGTCTCGCCGCGCCGGCACCAACCGCCAGAATCGGGTGACACGCCGGCGGGACGATTCCCCGCGGCCACCGTAGAAGCACGAGTTGCGGGCGGCAGGGGACGGCACGCGCCTCGCATTAGAGGCCAGCACGCGAGCCGGGCAGCGCCGCTCGAAACCCGAGGACGAACCGACGTCCCGCTCCAGGCGCTGCTCGCCGACGCTACAACTCCCTCCTTCCTTCCCGGACGACCCCGGCCTCTCGGCCGGGGTCGTCTGTTTCCGGAGGGTGCACGTGTACGGCGAAGACGCGCGGCGTCCGCTCGCGAGCCTACGCGCGCGCGCAGGTGGGGACCTTCTTCGGCGTCGTCCGCGGATCCTCGGTGGTCTTGCGGGCGGCAGCGACTCCGGCGTACGGCTTCGCGACTACCGGCGCAGGGCGCCGATCAGACCGGCGCTGCGGCGGGTCCGCTGGCGCGCGTCGGCCTCCTCGATCGGGTCTGTCGGCTCCGCCTGCTCCGTGGTCGGCTCGGCCTGGGCGTCGGCGCCCGCGGGGCCCTGGCGTCGCTCCCTCGTGTCGCCCATGTCGACGCCGAGGGGCAGGTGGAGGCCGCCGTCGCCGAAGCTGCGCACCCAGCTCCCCCCGGTGCCGGGGGCCGGCGCCGAGAGGACGCGGCTCGCGAAGGTGCCGCCGGCGCCGGTGGCCGGGGCCGTGGCAGCCCCGACGGCGCCGCCCCCCGAGCCGGCGGCGCCTCTCACGGCCCGGCCAGCGCTGCCCATGCGGGCCAGCAGACCTGGCGCGACCTTGGCGAGGACGCGGTGGGAGCCCTTGACGAAGCCGAGCGAGATCAGCCCAGTGGCAGCCCCGGTGCCGCTGGCCCGGGCGACGCCCTGCTGGAGCGGCCGAGCGGAGAGGGCATTGTCGGCGAGCTGCTCGGCTGCGCCGCCCGCCGCGCCGCCCGCCGCGAAGGCCACCACCTGGCGGGTGGCGGTGACGCCGACCAGGCTGGAGGCGCCCAGGGTGGCGGAGGTGATCGCTCCCGCCACCACCCCGCCCAGGATCGCCAGGCCTGCGTTCTTCAGGGTGGGTCGGCGGCCCATGATGACGGCCGCGGCCGCCACGGTGACGAGGGCGAAGGCCCCGCCGACCAGCCCGCCAATCAGGATGTGCATGAGGGACCCCCGGCGCGGGCAACTCCTTAGCAGGGCTCGTGCCGGAGCCGCACAGGGAGACTTGCGGCGGGGGTGCAGCCCGATTGCGTCACAGCGCCCGAATTTGGTGGGTTTCGAGCGGAGGGACCGTGGCGACGTGGGAGCCAGGTGTCGACCGCTCGAGACCCACCCAATTCGTAGCGCTGCGCCGCTGCTGTCGAGATGCTCGGCCGCTGTTGCGGAGGGCGCGGCGCGCTGTCGCTCGTTCGGTGGCGCCTTGGCTGGCGAGGCGTTGCCGGCTCGTGATGCTGTCGCTGGCTCGGGGGCGCCGTCGGCAGCACGGCGCCTCCGTCGGGCATTTCGAACCCCAGTCGGGCCTTAGCGTTCCTTGCCTTTGCCCTTGCCTTTGCCCTTGCCCTGCCCGCTTTGACGCGCCTCGTCCTCGGAGTCCGGATCGGCGTGGCCCAGGAGGCGCAGCTCGGCCCCGGGGCGAGGATCGTCGCCCGAGAGGGTCAGCTCGAGCCGCGCCACCG
>JAWLGW010000451.1:856-5915 GCA_041690735.1 Planctomycetota bacterium | reverse complement strand
GGACGCAGCGTGGCGCGCCAGCTGGCGCAGGAGCTGACGAGCGTGGAGGGGCTGCGCCCCCTCGCCAGCGCGGCGCTGTCGGCCCTGAGCGAGCTGGCCGAGGACGAGGCGGCCCGCGCCGAGCTCACCGCGCGCCACGGCGACCTGGCCGGCGCGACCCACGAGGCGGACGAGCGCCGGGCCCGAGTCGAGGGCGCGCGCGAGGCGCTGGACGACCTGTGGAGCGCCCTCCAGGAGGCGCGGCGGGCGCTGGGGGAGCTCTGAGCGGGGCTGGCTCGGGTTCCCGCTAACCGGATCCTCGTAGCGCGGAGGGCCCAGGGGACCCGCTCCTCCCGGGGCAAGCGGGCCCGTGCAGGCGCGCGCGCGCGGCACTACCCTGGGGCCGTCAGGAGGCGCGTCCTTGAGCGAGCCCGACGTCCGATCGCCCAACCAGCGGGAGGAGCCACCTTCCCTCGCCACCGAGCTGGCCGGGCCGCTCCGGCTGATCGGGCTGGGCGGGTGGGGCTGCGGCGGCCTCCTGCTCGTCGTCCTGGTCGCGCTGATGGCCACGCACGAGGACCCGCCCGGTCCCGAGACCCTCCTGATCCCCGCCTTCCCCTTCGCCCTGGGCTGGGCGTGTCACGCCCTGGCCCGCAAGCTCAGGGAGGGCGACGGTCCGCACCTCATCACCGTCGGCTCGTGGGCCTTCAAGGGCTTCGGCGTACTGACCGCGCTGATGGGCGTGGTGGCCGCCTTCGACGAGCCGGCCGGGCTGGTAGCGATCCCGTTCGGGCTCGTGTTCTTCGGCGCCGGCGTGCTCATGAAGAAGCTGTTCGCGCCGCCGCCCGGGAAGCAGGCGGTCACGGTCGGCGGGGACGAGGGCCCGATCCGCACGCCAGAGGGCCGGCCCGGCCGGCTGGCCCAGGGCTTCGTGCTCCACGTCGACGCCGGGGCGAGCGAGAGCGAGGTCGAGGCGGAGCGGCAGCGCTGGCGCCTGGAGCGTTGGGCGGGTCGCGAGGACTGGGCCGCGGGCCGGATCGAGGACGACTCGGGCGACCGGTTCGGCTTCTTCGCCTGCGGGGCGGCCCTGTGGGCGTTCATGGCCGTCGTGGTCGGGGTCGTGGCGCTGGCGAGCGGCGACGGGATCATCGGCCTGGCGGCGGCGGCGATCGGGGGGGTCGCGCTGGTGCTCGCGGGCGGCGCGGTGTGGGCCAAGCTCCACGCGCGGAAGTTCCCGCCCAGCGTGCTCGTCCTGAAGCGGACCCCGGCGCTCCTCGGTCAGCGGCTCCAGGGCGAGGTGCGGACCGGGGTCTCGCCGGAGCGCTATCCCCAGGACGGGTTCGAGGTCGAGCTCGAGTGCGTGCGGCGCTACGAGGTGAGCGGCTCGGGCGACTCCGGCCGGCAGCGGCGCCGAGACGTCCTGTGGCGGACGGCGCAGCGGATGGCCGGCGACATCCCCCGCGACGCCCCCGACCGCGTGGTGCTCCCGCTCGATCTGGAGCTGCCGAGCGGTCTGCCTTCGGCCACCCTGCCGCGCTCGAACGACGGCATCCTGTGGGAGCTCTCGGTCCACGCCGCGCTGCCGGGGCTGGACTATCGGGTGAGCTTCGCCCTGCCGGTGTTCGACCCGGCGGAGGACCCCACCCGGGACGCAGCGACGACTGCCGAGGCGGAGTGAGGCGACTTCGCCACGGCGGGGCCGCTCCGGCTGGCTCCAGTCAGGCCTCGGGGGCAGCCTCGTTCGGATGGTCTCCAGATCCGCGGCGTTCCATACCCAGCGCCCAGGGCACGACCTCGGCGGAAATGCGAGCCAAGACAGCGGCGCCCGTGGGTTCTCGTTCGGGGCAGCTCTCGGCTGCCACGACCGACGCCAGACATCGTGTGACGTGGCGCTCACGCCCCCTCACTTCCCGAAAACGGGCAGCTCGCTGCGAGCGTCCGTGGTCGATTACCTCGGGGCTACTCCAGCAGCCCCGTCGCGTCCCGCCGCTCCTGCCCGGTGAGGCGCAGGAACACGTCCTCGAGGTCCGCCTCGGGGAGGCCCGCTTGCTCGCGCAGCTCGCTCAGGGTGCCGCAGGCGAGCAGCTTGCCGTGGTCGAGGATCCCGATGCGGTCGCAGCGCTTCTCGACCAGCCCCATGATGTGCGACTGGATCACGACGGTGCGCTCGCGCCGCTTGAGCTCACCGAGGAGCTCCGCGAAGCGGTGGGCGCCGTCCGGGTCGAGGCCGCCGGTGGGCTCGTCGAACAGCAGCACCTCGGGGTCGCCCACCACCGCCACGGCGATCGAGGTCTTGCGCCGCATGCCGCGGGAGTAGGAGCCCACCGCCCGGTCGGCGGCGGCGGCGAGGTCGAGGAACTCGAGCAGGCGGTCGATCCGGGGGCCGGCGGCCGCGCGGGGGACGCCCCGCAGGGCCGCGAACACCTCGAGGTGCTCGCGCGCCGTGAGCTCGTCGTACAGGACGCTCTCCTCGGGGAGGTAGCCGAAGCGGCGGCGGACCTGCTGCGGGTCCTGGGCGACGTCCACCCCCGCCACCTTGGCGGCGCCGGCGTCGGGGCGCAGGAGGCCCGACAAGATCTTGGCGAGGGTCGACTTGCCGGCGCCGTTGTGACCCAGCAGCCCGAAGGTCTCGCCCGGCTGCACCGTGAAGGAGACGCCCTGCAGGGCGCGCAGCTCGCCGTATCGCTTCTCGACCTGCTCGACCTCGATCACGCCGCCGCTCCATGAGGGGTCTCGACCTCGGCCACCTCCCACCGTCGCAAGGCTTGTCCGATGAAGCCGGCCCACAGCAGGTATCCGAGCGCCCCCAGAGGGTGCACCAGCAGGGCCAGCGCGAACAGGATCACCACCACCGCGCCGTTGAGGGGGTAGGCGGCCGCCTCGGCCGGGTCGAGGGCCGCCTCGCTCCGCAGGCCGTAGGTCACCGCGTGGTGGCTGACGATCGCCGCGATCAGCAGCCCCTTGGGGAGGAAGGGGAGCGCCTGGCGGGCCAGCTCGGACCGCGTCGCCGCCGCCATGAGGGCCGCGGCGCCCAGCGCGATGGCGCCGGCGTACAGCGCCGCCGGGATCCAGCGCGACAGCAGGACCGCCCGGGCGCGCAGGGGCGAGGTGCGCTCGAGGACCAGGCAGCCTCGGCGAGCGCGGGGGAAGTCGACCCCGAACAGGAAGCCCGCGGCCGAGGCCACCACGCCGCTCACCAGCAGGCCGACCAGCTGCAGGTGCCAGCCGCGCAGCTGACGGTCTTGCTGCACGAGGTGCACGATCCCCAGCGCCAGGGGGAGCAGGGCCAGGATCACCAGGCCCCGGGCGAAGCCGCCCCGGCCGAGCAGCGCCAGGTCGCGCTGGAGGAGCGCGCCGGCCTGGCGGCCGAGGGGGCGCGCGAGCACGCCCAGGAGGCGCCAGGGGAGCAGGGCGCCCTGGCGGCGGCGCGGCACGGCGCGGTCGAGGGTGACGGCGAAGGTGGGGGGGATCGCGCGGTCGGCGAGGAGGAGGGCCAGGCCGCCCAGGGCGAGGACGAGCACGAGGCCCAGGGGGGGCCGCCCCGCCGCCAGCTCGAGCAGCGCCCCGCCGGGGGCGAGGGCGTGGCCGACGGCGCGCAGGGCGGGCGGCCACACGGCGGAGGACGCGGTCGCGGCGAGCGCCGCCAGCAGCGCCGCCTGCGCGAGGCGGGGGCGGCGCGCGATCAGCCACCCGCCCACCAGGCCCAGGCCGGCGCAGGCGACCGGCAGCGCCAGCAGGGCGAGCGCCAGCAGGGGCGAGGGCCCGCCGCCCCGCGCCTTGGCGTGGCCGGCCACCGCGGCCAGCAGCGGGGCCAGGGCCGCCGCCAGCACCCCCGTCAGCTCGAGGGCCCGCACCCGCACCAGGGTTCGCGGCGTCAGCCCGTGGGTGAGCAGCAGGGTCAGCTCGCGGCTGCGGAACAGGAGCTGGCGCCCGGCCGCGACCCCGGTGGCGACCACCAGGAGCAGCCCCGCGGTGACGGCGGCCGCCGCCAGCGTGGGATCGAGGCGCTCTCCGGCGGCGCGGCCGACCAGGAAAGCGAGCCCGCACACCGCGAGGAGGACCACCGCCTCGAGCGGCGAGACGTGACGGCGGCGCCACACCCGCCAGCGGAGGGCGAGGACGACCTGCCAGGGCTCGGGGGGCGAGTCGGACACGGCGCGTAGGCTACCGCGGATCCACCGAGGGAGGGGTCGCGCGCAGGCGAAGCCCCGGTCCTGGTGGCTCGAACGGCAGGGTCCGCGCGGAGGGCCAGCGCGTACCCGCCTGCAGCGGCCTGGGGAAGCCCCGGCAAATCACACATCCTCTTGACCGGGTTGGAGGTTGCGGTCACGCTGACGAGCGTGCGGAGGTTGGCGCCGCCGCGTCGGACGCGACCGTCCGCCGGCGTGCCCCCCCGCGGAAGGCAGGTGAGCTGGAGGCATGGCGCTCCCCACATCGCAAGAAGACCAGGACGTCGCCTTCGGGAAGTTCCTGATCGCGAACGGCATCGTCAGCGCGGGCCAGGTCCGACAGGCGTACGGCCTGCTCCAGGGCTATCGCGAGCGCGGCCTGCCGGGGGTCAACCTGGCGCAGGTCCTGGCCCGCCACGACATGTGCGGCAAGGAGACCTTACGGGCGGCCTTTCAGCGCTTCGCCGCTCAGGGCACGGGGGCGGGGCCGGGCGAGCGCTTCGGCTTCAAGACCGTCGAGCTCAGCCCTTCCGAGCGCCCCGATCAGGGCATGGACCCCGAAGGGGTGACGCTGGCCGGGGGCGCGCCGCCGGTCGACCCCGAAGGGGTCACGCTGGCGGGGCGACCGGCCGGCTTCGGCGACGGCGCCACCGTGATCGACCGCGGCGGACGCCAGGGGCCGGGCGGCACCCACTTCCAGCGGCCCGCCGCGACCCACGGCCCCGGCTCCACCCACCCTGGGGGCGCCTCGCGGGGCCCCGGCTCCACCCACCCGGGCGCGTCGCAGGGTCCGGGCGGGACCCACCCGGGCCGGCACAGCCACGGCCCAGGCGGCACCCACGCCGAGGGGCCAGGGGGGACGCACCCCTATCAGACCGGCGGCGGCCTGGCCGGATTCGGCGCCGGACCGG
>JAWLGW010000451.1:0-846 GCA_041690735.1 Planctomycetota bacterium | reverse complement strand
CACGGGCGGGTTCGGCAGCAGCCCCGGCTCCGCCTTCGGCAGCAACCCCGCGGGCTCGGCCTTCGGCAGCAGCCCCGGGAGCGCGTTCGGCGCGGCCAAGCCCAAGATCGACCTGCCCGCCGCGCCCGCCATCCCCCTCGACAGCGCCGAGGACGAGGAGGAGCAGGGCGACACCAACATCGAGAGCTCGGTGCAGCAGGGGGCGCTGAAGGAGAAGAAGAGGCGCCGGCGCGGCGCGACGCCGATCACCGAGCCCAAGCGGGTGCCGATGGGCCTGTTCTTGGGCTTGGGGGTGGGGGCGGTGCTGGTGATCGGCCTGGTGACCGCCAACGTGCTCCATGGCCAGGCGCTGGCGGCGGCCAAGGCGGAGTTCCTGCGGGCGGTCGCGGAGAAGGCGGCCGAGGAGGCCCTCGCCTTGGGGCGGGCCCTCGACGCCGAGCTGCTCGAGGACCCCGAGGTGGCCGAGGAGCTGGCGCGCCTCGAGGAGGTGGTGGCTGCGGCCAAAGCCCGCGCGGAGGCGGAGCAGATCCTGGCGCGGCTGGGAGAGGTGGAGGACCTCGAGAAGCGCCTGAAGGTGTGCGACGAGGCGATCGAGGCCGACCCCAGCTTCGCCAAGGCCTACGTGGCTCGGGCCCGGGTGAAGTACGCCCTCGCCAAGCGCAAGGCGCTGGGCGCCCGCTCCACCGACCTGACGGCGATCGCGCGCCCCGCGGTCGAGGACCTCATGCTGGCGACCAAGCACGACCCCGACTCGCCCTGGCCGTACTACGTGCGGGCCCTGATCCTGCTGGAGAACGCCAAGGACCTCGACGCTCAGGGGCGCGCCGCCAGCGACTTCAAGAAGGT
>JAWLGW010000450.1:0-5918 GCA_041690735.1 Planctomycetota bacterium | reverse complement strand
CTGGCAGCTCAAGCGCGCCTCGCTCAAGGGCACCTCTTACCGAGAGTACTTCCAGGCGGGCAAGAGCGTGGGCGGCATCCGCGCTGTGGAGCCGGCGGGCGAGGTGGTGCGGCGGTTCGCGGCGGCGCTCGCGGAGCGCCCCAGCCCGGCGGGGCCCTGAGCAGCTCCTCGGCCGCTGGGTAGGATGTCGCCATGGCCGTCGTCGCCTTCTTCGACCTCGACCGGACCCTGATCGACGTCAACAGCGCCATGCTGTGGGCGCGCCACGAGCGGGAGCGGGGCGTGATCTCGCGCTGGCAGCTCGCCCGGGCGGCGCTGTGGACGGGGCTGTATCACCTGGCCCTGGCGGACGTGGAGCGGGCCTTCGAGGAGGCGCTCGGCCACTACCGGGGCCAGCCCGCCAGCGACCTCGACCTGCGCACGCGCGAGTGGTTCGCCGAGCACGTGGCGGTTCGCCTGCGGCCTGGCGCCAAGGCGGCCCTGGCGGAGCACCGCGCCGAGGGGCACCGGCTGGTGCTGCTGACCAGCAGCTCGGCCTTCCAGGCGGCGGCCGCGGCCGAGCAGTGGGGGTTCGACGCCTACCTCGCCAACGAGTTCCCGGTGGACGAGCGGGGTCGCCTCATGGGCACCGTCACCCGGCCCCTGTGCTATGGCCCCGGGAAGGTCACCTGGGCCGAGCGGTGGGCGGCGGCCGAGGGGGCGCGCCTCGAGGACGCCTACTTCTACAGCGACTCCTACACCGACCTGCCCATGCTGGCCCGGGTGGGGACGGCGCGGGTGGTGGCGCCCGATCCGCGCCTGCGGCGGGAGGCCCGCCGGCGGGGGTGGGAGGTGCTCGACTGGTGACGGGGCAGTCCTCGCGGAGCTGCGCCTCAGGAGTCACCGGAGCACCGATCAGGCGTGCTGCGGAGCTGGTACGGCACCTGCCCGCGAGGACTCTTGCTGATCGCTGATCGCTGAGAGGCTGACGGGTGCGCCGTGAACCCCGCTGGATCGTTGTCAGCTGCACCCATGTCAGAGGCAGCGCGGAGTTCCTGCGAGAGGCGGGCTAGACTGCGCGCGCATGGATGCAGCCGCCCGGTTCCGCGTTCTGGCTCGAGTGGCCCTTGCCGACGGTCACCTCGACGACGGCGAGCGGGCGCTGCTCCTGCGCTCCAGCGCAGATCAATCCGACCGTGCCACGCCTGCTGAGCGGGGTGCTCCTGCGGGCCCTGGAGAAGGAGCCGGCGGACCGCTACCCCGACGCCGCCAGCTTCCGGCTGGCGCTGCTGGAGGCGATCGCGTCGGCGCGTCAGGGGGCGCCCCGGTCGGCCCGCCTGTCGGACTGGGTGCGGGCCCGCCTGCGGCGCGGCGGCGAGCAGCCGGGCTAGGCGCTCACCTTGACGGGCAGCCCCGCCGCCTCGATCCGGCGGGCGAACCCCTGCAGCCACTCGGCCGGCAGCGCGCTGAGGGTGCCGGCCTCGGGCTGGTGGGAGACCCGCGCCAGCCCGTACAGGTGGACCCCCCGCAGCGGCACGCCCTCCCGGACGAGGTCGCGGACCGCGGCGAGGTAGCTCTCCTGCTCCCCCTGCGAGGGGGGCGCGCCGTCGCGGGCGAACACGCAGGTCTGGATCCAGGTGGGGCACAGGGCGGCGCACCGCCGCAGCCGGGCCAGGTGATCGGCGGGGTCGATCGCCGTCGAGTTGATCGCGCGGAGCCCCTCGCGGGTGGCGGAGTCGAGCTTGAACCACACGACCCCACCCAGGGTCGCCAGGCGACTCAGGGCCGCCGCCACCCGGGGCTGATCGACCATGGAGCCGTTGGTGATCAGGACCACCTCGATCTTGCCGCGCAGGTCGAAGGCGTCGAGGGCCTCGGCGACCACCTCCACCGCCTCGCCGAGCTGCGGCGAGGTGGTGGGCTCGCCGTTGCCCGAGAAGGCGATGTCGTTGAGGCGGCGCGCCTCGGCCGGGACCCGGCGCTCGAGGAAGTCGCCCCGTACCACGTCCTCGAGCAGGCTCCACAGCTCGCGCCGCAGCCGCTCGAGGTCGATCGGCGGCCCCTTGCCCCGCACCAGCCCGGGCACCTGGCAGTAGACGCACCGCCAGTTGCAGGCGTCGTTCGGGTTGAGGTTGATCCCCACGCTGACCCCGCCCGCGCGCCGGGAGACGACGGGGTAGACGTAGGTGAGGCCGGCCGCGTCGCGGTCGTGATCGGTGGTGGTCAGTCGCACACGTCGAGTGTCGCAGGCCGCGCGAGGGGCGCAACCGAAGCGGGCAGCGGCCGTTGCGCACCCCTTCACCGCGGGGGAGGATCGCGGCGGAGGAAGGCCGTGGCAGGAGACCAGCTCTCGGACGGAGGGCGGCGCCGGGTGTACCGGGTGCTGTGCTACCTGGCCCACGCCGACGGCGAGATGAGCGGCGAGGAGCGGGCCCTGCTGGAGCAGGTGCGCGCCGAGCTCGACCTCGACGCCGCCGAGGCGGGGGCCCTCGAGGCGGAGGCGCAGCGCGGCGAGCGCCTGCAGCTCAAGGATGACGACGTCGAGGGGGAGATCGCGCTGCGCACCCTCGCCAAGGTGATGCTGGCCGACGGGGTCCTGCACCCCGAGGAGGGCTCCCGCCTCAAGCGGATCGCCAAGGCCGTGGGCGTCTCCGACAAGCGGCTGGCGAAGGTGCTGCACCGGGCGATGGTCCGCAGGAACCAGCGCGACGGATAGGAGGGAGCTGTACGGCCGTTGCGACCTCGCTGCTCTCTGCCGCCTCCTCAATCCGGGAGCGTCAGCGCCCCGCTCGCGAACAGCGGCGCGAAGGTCGCCACGCTGCCCGCCTGCTCGCGGCGCGCCTCCTCGATCCAGCGGGGCAGGTGCCCGGGGCCGTCGTCCTCTACCCAGTCGTACACCGGGAAGATCGGGAACAGCGGGTTGCGGCCGGGCGGGTCGACGCGACCCTCGTGGTCGGGGACGCCGTGGATCGTGACCCCGAGGAGGGGCTTGCCCTGACGAATCGCCTGGGCCACCTCGTACTCCACGAAGTGACGGCCGGCGGTGTCGGCGCCGATCAGGGCCACGCAGACATCGGCCTGGGCCACCTCCTCCTCGACCCAGCGGTAGATCGCGGGCAGGCCCTCATGGATCATCCGCTCCAGCTCGCCCCGGGCGATGAACGGCGTCGCCTCGGCGCCGGGCTCGGCGAGCCAACGGTCCATGACCTGGCGGGTGCGGTGGCGATCGCGCGAGTAGTAGAAGCTGAAGAACACCCGAGTGCGCATGGGCGTCGCCCTCCGCGTGACGCCGACAGCGTACTTCGAGCGACGCGTCGCCGCCAACCGCTGCGAGAGACCCAGTGATCCGGGTGCCGGGCGGCGGTCCGCCGCGCGGGGCGGCGCTGGTGACCCTGATCCTTGGCGACGACTTCCGCAGCTTCTGGGAGCGGCACGCGCGCGAGGGGTGGGAGCGGTACGCCCGCGCCCACGGCTACGACCTGATCGCCTTCACCGGGCCGCTCGACGCGAGCGAGCGGGCCGCGGGGCGCTCCCCCTCCTGGCAGAAGTGCCTGGTGCCAAGCCACCCGGCTTGTCGCGACTACGCCCGGCTGGTGTGGGTGGACGCCGACGTGCTGATCAACGCCGCCCGAGCGCCTTGCCTGGTGTCGGCGGTCCCGCCCGAGCGGGTGGGGGGGACCGACGCCTACGCCTTCTTCAGCCGCGGGCTGCACGACTACCTGTACGAGGAGTACGTCGCGCTCCGCCGGGCGCAGGGGCACGAGCCCGTGGTGTGCCCCGAGCCGCGCGACTACTACCGGGCCTTCGGGCTGGAGGTGGACGGGGTCCCTGGGCTCGACGCGGTGCTCCAGTGCGGCGTGCTGGCGCTGTCGCCCGCCCGTCACGCCGAGGTGCTGAGCGCCTGCTATCGCCGCCACGAGGAGCGGCGCGACCCGCGCAGCGGCTACCGCTACAACTACGAGATGCGCCCCCTGTCCTACGAGCTGGTGCGGGGCGGGCTCCACCACTTCGTGGACCCGCGCTTCAACCTGATCCTGAGCAACTTCGTCTACCTCGCGGCGCCCTACCTGTTCCACGGCGAGGTCCCGCCGGAGACCCGTCGCCGATGGCAGCGGCAGGTCGTGACGAGCGCCTACGCCCACGCCTACTTCCTGCACCTGGCGGGGGGGGCGGAGTGGCTGGGGTACGCGGAGCACCTCGCGCCGGGGGTGGAGCGGCCGACGGACTTTGGCCGCCTCGCGCTCGACTAGCCTGCGCTCGCTCCCAGCTCCAGGGGCGGCTGGAGGGCGGGCGCGCCATACACCGCGGCCCCGGTCAGCACGCGGAGGTTGGGCAGGAGCTCGACCTCGCCAGCGCCGTGGGTGTGGCCGCACAGGACGGTGATCCGGCGGGAAGGATGCGCGGCGGCGGCCGCCCGCAGGACGTCACCCGTCACTCGGCTGCACATGAAGGGCAGCCAGTCGTCGCCCGAGTGGCGGCCCTCGTGCCAGGTGGCCTCGCGGAAGGGGGGCACGTGGGTCAGCACCACCACGCGCTCGCAGGCGGCGAGCGCCTCGGGCAGGCGCTCGGCCAGGAAGTCGGCGGCACGGCCCGCCAGGCGCTGCATGGTGGCGAGGCGCTGCGGCTTGCTCTGGTAGGCGAAGTCCGCGATGCGGGTGAAGTCGTTGAGCCCGATCGCCGTGCCCTCGTAGTCGCCTTCGCGGCCGTCGTACCAGCCGTCGTGGCCGAGGAGGCCCAGGCCCGGCGCGAGCTCGACCCACCGCGCCGCGCCCAGCCAGGTGAGCCACTCGGAGCGGGCGGTGAGCGCGGTCATGGTGGCCTCCATGGCCGCCGTGTCCGAGCCCCAGAAGTCGTGGTTGCCGAGCACGAAGTAGATCGGCCGAGCCAGGCGGGCCGCCATGGCCTCCAGCAGGCGCGCCACGGTGGGTCCCACCGCGATGTCGCCCGTGATGAGCACCGCCGCGGCCGGGTCGGCCGCGACGGTGGCGTAGAAGGCGGCGCGCTGCTCCTCGTCGAGGAAGTTCAGGTGAATGTCGGTGAGCCAGGTCAGCCGCATCGGCGCTCCCCGAGGAGCGCCCGCCCAGGACGCTCCCTGCGCGCAGGTTGGCAGCCGGCGCCCGGCGAGGCCAGGCTCAGGCGCCGAAGACGATGAGGGCCGCGAGCAGGCCGTACAGGGCGGTCACGCCGCCGCCGGCCACCACCCCGAACAGGGCGTGCAGGAGGCCGCGCGCGCGGGGCTCGCGGTGGCGGCGGATCAGCCCGGCCAGGCCCAGGATCGCGCCGCCGGCGGCGAAGGGCAGCCCCACCACGGGGATGAACCCGAACACGGCGAAGTAGTACCCGAACAGCGCCTCGAGGTTGCGGTAGGGGACGACGGCGGACAGGGTCTCGCTGACGGCGAGGTCCGCGGGGGACGGGGCGGCGGCTTCGATCATGGTGGACTCCTCTCCTCTGTGGGGGCTCGTCCCCTGAGCACCGGGCAGGCCAGCCACAACGTCCGCCGCCGGGGAGGGCGCGCTGACCGGTGGAGCGATCGTGGGCAGGACCTGCTCGCGCCGTGGGCAATCCTTGCTCACGCCGCGGGGCGACGAAACGCACCGGCCTGCGCCCCCCCCGCCCAGGCGATCGGGTTACCCTCCAGGCGAGGCGGAGGAGCCGGTCATGCCCTGGGAGCACTGCGGCCAGGAGGTCCTCGACGACGAGGTGTGCCCCTCGTGCGGCCTCGACAAGGCGGCCTGGACCCTGCAGTTCGAGGTGACGCGCACCTTCACCGTGTCGCGCCGGCCCGTGGTCAAGCTGCAGCTCCTCGACGCCGCCGACGACCCGGTGGGGGGGGAGCCGTTCGTCGTGGCGCTGCCCGGCGGCGCCCCGCCGATCGAGGGGGCGCTCGACGCGTACGGCTACGCCAAGGTCCCCTGCGAGGGCGAGGCCGGCGTGCG
>JAWLGW010000449.1:0-5920 GCA_041690735.1 Planctomycetota bacterium | reverse complement strand
CGGTGGGCTGGGGCTCGGTGGGCTGGGGCTCGGTGGGCTCGGCCGCCTCCGACTCGCTCGCCTCCGACTCGCTCGCCTCGGGCTGTATCGCTGGCGGCTCGCTGGCCTCGGCCTCCGTCGTCCCCTCGGGCTGGACCTGAGGCGGCTCCGTCTGCCCCGGACGCGGCTGCTCGGCCTCGGGGTCGCTCGCCGGAGGCTCCTGCCCGGCCGGCTCCTGCGGCGGGGGCCCGTCGCCCGGCTCCTCCTCGGGGGGACCGTCCGCCTCTCGCGGCGGAGCGATCTCGACCCCGACCTGCGTCGGCTCGGTCGGGCCGTGCGCCACCGCCTCGGGGTCGCTCGGCAGCGCCGAGCCGAGCACGGCGCTCCGCAGGCGCGCCAGCGGCTGTTGCACGGCCGCCGGCAGCGGCGCCGCCAGGGCGGGGAACAGGATCAGCGCGCTGTTGATCAGCACCAGGCCCGCCACGGCCGCCCACAGGACCAGTGAGCGGCGGGAGCGCGGCGCGGCGGGGACCTGCGTCGAGCTCCCCAGGGCGGCCGCGTCGTACGTCCGCGAGGCGCGGGTGGCGCGCAGGCTGCGCCCGGGGAGGTCGTACCCCAACCCGTCGATCGCCTCGATGAACGCCTCGGCGTCCTGGAACCGCGCGGCGGGCGCCTTCGCCAGCGCCCGCAGCACCACCGCCTCGACCTCGGCGGTCACGCCGGCCTCGGGGGCGCGCTGGCGCGGCGGCACGGGCTCGGCGGTGATCTGCTTCATGAGCACGTCGACCGCGCTCTTGGCGGTGAACACGCGAGCGCCGCACAGCAGCTCGTACAGCACGCAGCCCATGGCGTACAGGTCGCTGCGGGCGTCGACCGCCTCGCCGCCCGCCTGCTCGGGCGCCATGTAGTGCGGCGTGCCGATCACCTGCTTGCCGGTGAGGCTCTCGCCCTCCTCCTCGCCCGAGCCGGCCAGGAGCTTGGCGATCCCGAAGTCGCACACCCGCAGCAGCTCGTCGCCCCGCTCGCCCGCCTCGACCAGCATGTTCTCCGGCTTGAGGTCGCGGTGGACGATCCCCTTGACGTGCGCCTCACCCAGCGCCAGCAGCGCCTGCCGCACCAGACCCAGCGCCCGGGGGATCGCCAGGCGTCCCTCGTCGCGCACCACCTGCCGCAGGCTGCGGCCGGGGGAGAAGTCCTGCGTCATGTACAGCAGCCCGTCGGGGGTCTGCCGGCAGGCGCGGGTGGGGATCGCGTTGGGGTGCACGAACTCCAGCGCCGCCCGCGCCTCGCGCAAGAAGCGCTCGCGCACGTCGGGCCGGTCGGCGAGCTGGGGGTGGATCACCTTGAGGGCGACCTCGTTGCCGAGCAGGTTGCTCTTGCCGCGGAACACCGCGCCCATGCCCCCCTCGCCCAGCTTCTCGATCACGAGGTACTCGCCGTCGAGGGTCTGGCCGACGAGGCCGTCGTAGAAGGCGACGGTCTGACCGTCGACGTGCCCCGCCAGCGGGTCGATCCGGGTGGGGGCGCCGCGCAGCTCGGGCCCCACCAGCGTCTTGGCCTGCGGGTCCGCGCCCAGCGGCAGCGCCTCCAGCGCCTCCTTGAAGGCGCCGGCGGTGGCGTAGCGTCGGGCCGGGTCCTTGGCCATGGCCCGGCCGATCACCACGTCGAAGGCGTCCAGCTCGGGCACGCCCTCCTTGACGCTCGACAGCGGCGGCGGGGCCGCCTCGCGGTGCATGCGGATCATCTCGAGGGCGTTGCTCACGGCGAACGGGAGGCGCCCGGTCAGCATCTCGAACAGGATCACGCCCATGGCGTAGATGTCCGCGCGACCGTCCACGTCCTCGCCGCGGGTCTGCTCGGGGGCCATGTAGGCCACGGTCCCCATGATCTGGCCGGCCTGGGTCAGGGCGGCCGAGGCGTCGCCGCCCTCCTTGAGCTTGGCGATGCCGAAGTCGAGGATCTTGACCTTCTCCCGCGGCGCCTCGCCCTCGATCATGATGTTCTGGGGCTTGAGGTCGCGGTGCACGATCCCCGCCTCGTGGGCGTGGTCGAGGGCGTCGAGGACCTGCCGCAGCAGGCGCACCGTCTGGGCCGGGCTGAGGGAGCCCTTGGCGCGGATCAGGTCGCGCAGCTCGTGGCCGTGCACGAACTCCAGCGCCATGTACATGGTGCCGCCGTCGGCGCCGTCGTCGTACTCGTAGATGTCGATGGCGTTGGGGTGCGAGAAGCGCGCCGCCACCTTCGCCTCGCGCTGGAAGCGCAGCGCGAACTGGGGGTCGCTGGCGATCTCGGGCCGGATCACCTTGAGGGCCACCTGCCGCTCGAGGTTCACGTCGGCGGCCCGGTACACCGCGCCCATGCCGCCCTCGCCGAGCTTCGCCTCGATCTGGAACTTGCCCAGGCGTCGCCCGACGAGCGGGTCCTTGCTCTTGGTGGTGCTCCCCATGCGCCTCTCGCGCCGATCGCTATCGAAGGATACCCATCGCGGCCCCATTGTGCCTCAGGTTGGACGCTCGCGGGACGCTCCTCTTCGATGTGGTTT
Source organism: Planctomycetota bacterium (assembly GCA_041690735.1). Classification (GTDB taxonomy): domain Bacteria; phylum Planctomycetota; class J058; order J058; family J058; genus JAWLGW01. The sequence continues at coordinate 3,399 of JAWLGW010000449.1, read as the reverse complement.
CTGGGGGGGCTCCGCCCCCCCCCAGATTCCCCCCCCAGACGCTCCGGCGGAGGTGCGGGCTTCCCCTCCTTGCGACTGGGAGACGGTGGATCCGCTGGAACGCCCGCACCTCCTTGTCGCGCCACCTCACGCGGGTGCTCGCTCCGGGTCGGTCCAACAGCCACGCCTCGCGAAGATCCGCACCCGCGCGAGGTGCTCCGAACCGCCGGGCCACTTTCCTACAGCCTCCACCCGCCGGCGCGCCCCGCCCCTTAGAATCCGCCTCTCCCCTCCTCCCTCCCTGGAGCCGACCATGAGTCGCCCCCTCCTCCTGCACGGCGGCCGGATCGCCACCTTCGCCGCGGGCGACGCGCCGGCGTTCCTCGAGGACGGGGCGATCGAGGTGGACGGCGAGGGGCGGGTCGCCGCCCTGGGTCCCACCTCGGAGGTCGCCCCGCCCGCCCGGCGCGGCGAGTTCGCCGGGGAGGTGATCGACCTGCAGGGTGACCTGGTGCTGCCCGGCCTGATCAACGCCCACACCCACCTCTACTCCACCCTGGCCTGCGGCATGAGCGTGCCGGGCGAGCCGCCCGCCGACTTCCGGGGCGTGCTCGAGAAGGTGTGGTGGCCCCTCGACCGGGCCCTCGACCCCGAGTCGATCGGCCTGTCGGCCACCCTGGGCCTGCTCGACTGCGTGCGAGCCGGCGTGACCACCGTGATCGACCACCACGCCAGCGAGGGGGCGATCGCCGGCAGCCTCGACCTCGTGGCCCAGGCGGCCCTCGACCTCGGCGTGCGGGTGTGCACCTGCTTCGAGGTGACCGACCGCGACGGCCCCGAGGTGGCGCAGGCGGGGCTGGCCGAGAACGCCCGCTTCGCCCACCGCGTGCGCGAGGACCCCGCCCCGCGCGGCGGCGTCCCCTCCCTGGCCGCGACCCTGGGCCTGCACGCGTCGCTCACCCTCAGCGACGAGACGCTGGCGGCCGCCGCCGAGGTGCTCGACGGCGAGGGCCTGCCGGGCGTGCACGTCCACGTGGCCGAGGACCGCGCCGACCCGCTGGACGCGATCGCGCGCTCGGGCGCCCGCACGGTGGAGCGCCTGCGCCGGGCCGGGCTGCTGCGCCCGGGGACGGTCTGCGCTCACGCGATCTGGGTCGACGACGCCGAGGTGGCCCTGCTGGCCGACGCGCAGGCCCACGTGGTGATCAACCCCTCCTCGAACATGAACAACGCCGTGGGGCGGGCCGACGTGGCGCGCCTGCGCGAGGCGGGGGTGCGGGTGGCCGTCGGCAGCGACGGCATGACCGGCGACGTGCTGCGCGAGGCGGCCCTGGCCTTCCTCGCCCAGCGAGACGCCGCCGGCGACCCGCGGGTCGGGTGGGAGGACGTGGCGGCCCTGCTGGAGGGGAACCGGGCGGTCGCCGACACCTTCTTCCCGGGCGGCGGGCTGGGGCGGCTCCAGCAGGGCGGCCCGGCCGACCTGGTGGTGCTCGACTACGCCCCCTGGACGCCGCTGGGCGCCGACAACCTGCTGGGTCACGTGATCTACAACGACCTCGGCCCCCGCACGCGCACGGTGGTGTGCGGCGGCCGGGTGGTGCTGCGCGACGGCCGCTTCGCGGACCAGGACGTGCGGGCGCTCGCCGCCCGCGCCCGTGAAGCCGCCGCCGCCCTGTGGGCGCGCCGCAAGGTGCCCGAATGAGCGAGGATCCCATGACGCTCCGCTTCGAAGACTTCGAGCCCCTCCTCTCCGAGCAAGAGCTGCAGCAGCGCGTGGCCGAGCTCGGCCGCGAGATCACCCGCGACCTCGGCGACTCGTCGGACCTGGTGGTGGTGGGCGTGCTCAAGGGCGCGCTGATGTTCATGGCGGACCTGGCGCGCCACCTGCCGCACACGGTCACCTGCGACTTCCTGCGCCTGTCGAGCTACGAGGGCACCCGCAGCACCGGCAAGGTGCGGTTCGACTTCGACCTGACCCAGCCGATCACCGACAAGGACGTGCTGATCGTCGAGGACATCGTCGACACCGGCCTCAGCATGAGCTTCTTGCTGCAGGCGCTGCAGGCCCGCGGGCCGCGCTCGCTCCACCTGTGCACGCTGCTGCACAAGCCGGCCCGGCAGGAGCGCGACGTGCCGATCCGGTACCTCGGCTTCACGATCCCCGACCGGTTCGTGATCGGCTACGGCCTCGACCTCGAGGGGCGCTACCGCAACCTGCACGAGATCTACGCCCTCAAGCCCGAGGTGGAGGAGGCCCTGTTCGCCTCCTCGGAGGACAAGTAGCGGTGGGCGAGGTCGTCGCCCGCGTCTGCATCGCGTGCGAGGCGGAGGTCCCCGAGGGGACGGGCGACGCCCAGACCCTGTGGTGCCCGACCTGCGGCCCCGAGGGCACGCTCGAGGTCCGCTACGACCTCGAGGCGGCGGGGCGCGCTCTGCGGGCCGACCTCGCCGACCCCGCCGCGCCGCGCTCGATCTGGCGCTACCGGGCCCTGCTGCCGGTCGCCGCCGAGGGCCCCCGCCCGCCCCTCGAGGTGGGGCCGACGCCGCTGGTGCGGGTGCCGCCGGAGCGGGCGCCGGGCGGGCTGCGGAACCTGACGGTGAAGGACGAGGGGCGCAACCCCACCGCCTCCTTCAAGGACCGGGCCACCGCGATCGCCGTGGCCCGCGCCCTCGAGGCGGGCTCGCCCGGCCTGCTGTGCGCCTCCACCGGCAACGCCGCCTCGTCGCTGGCGGGGTTCTGCGCGGCCAGCGGCCTGCGGGCCGTGATCCTGGTGCCGGCCTCGGCGCCGCGCCCCAAGCTGGCGCAGCTCCTGGTGTACGGCGCCGAGCTGCTGCCCGTCGACGGCACCTACGATCAGGCCTTCGACCTGTCCCTCGAGGCGGCCCCCCACCTCGGCCTCGACCTGCGCAGCACCGGCGTGAACCCCTACCTCGGCGAGGGCAAGAAGACCTGCGCCCTCGAGCTGGCCGAGCAGCTGGGCTGGAACCTGCCCGAGGTGGTCGCGGTGTCGGTGGGCGACGGGTGCATCGTGTCGGGGCTCGCCAAGGGCTTCGCGGACCTGGTCGGGGCCGGGCTGATCGAGCGGGCGCCCCGCCTGATCGGCGTGCAGGCCGAGGGCAGCGCCGCCCTGGCCCAGGCCTTCGCCCGCGGCGACGACGCGCCGACCGCCGTGGACGCGCGCACCCTCGCCGACAGCATCTCGGTGTCGCTCCCCCGCGACGGCCGCAAGGCGCTGCGCTACGTGCGCGCCTGCGGGGGCCGGTTCGTGACCGTCTCCGACGCCGCGATCCTCGCCGCCCAGCGCGACCTGGCCCGGGCCTGCGGCGTGTTCACCGAGCCCGCCGGCGCGACCGCCGTCGCCGGCCTGGTCGAGCTGGTCCGGCAGGGCGAGCTCGACCCGGAGACGACCTGCGTGGCGA
>JAWLGW010000448.1:1795-5923 GCA_041690735.1 Planctomycetota bacterium | reverse complement strand
TGGCTCCCGGTCTTCCACGGCGCCGAGGTGGAGACCTCCACCGGCCCCCCGGTCGCGGTCTGACGCCTCCGGGCGGCGTCCCCCACCCCAACAGCCCGGACTCGCGCGAGCTCGCCAGCGATCACTGGCGGGCCTGGCGCTACGTACGCGCCCGTCTTCGAGGAGGCGTCGAGACGGTCCGAGCGCGGTGGCGCGAGGGCGCGGCGGGCGCGCGCGGGCTCGAGGAGGTGGCACTACTGTGGGACCGGTACCCACAGCCACTGTGGGGGACCGGTACCCACAGCCACTGTGGGACCGGTACCACCAGGCGGGCGCGCGTGGGACCGGTACCACCAGGCGGGCGCGTCGTGGTCGCTGTCGCGCTCGCCAAGCCCGCGAGGCATTAAGACTAGACCGCCCTGACGATTCCTGGATTCGGGCCCTCCGCCCGAGCTGCGGCGGGGTCGGAGCGCCCCTCCCCCGATCGGGTCATCCAGTCGCCTTGCGCTGTGACGATCCCGCTGCCACCTTGCCCAGCACTCCAGGGGAGGGAGCCATGCAAAGAGAGAATGTTTGGGTATCAGGAGTATTGTGCGCGCTCGTGTTCGCCGGCCCGGTTGGGGCGCAGGAGTTGGGGGAGCTGGAGCCGCTGCCCGAGGAGCCCGCACCTGAGGAGCCGAGCGAGCCGGAGGACCCGGGCACGCTCGATCCCAAGGACCCGGACGCGCCGACGGAGGAACCCTCCGACCCGCACCCGCCCCTGCCGCCCGATGAGGCCGAGGCGCTGGGGCTTCCGCAGCTCAACACCAAGACGTCGCGGCTGAGCGGGCCCTCCACCGCGATCAACGACGGGCTCGACCTGGCTGAGTTGGTGCTCCACCTCGAGCCGGTGCAGCGCGACGACCTCCTCGTCGGGCTGCGCGTGACCTGGGAGATCTCCGGGAGCGGGAACCAAGTGGTCCAGGCCGACCCGGCGCTGCAGGCGACCACCGGCGAAGCTCGACTGGTGTTCACCTCCACCGTCGCCGAGCGCAAGACCGTCACTGCCACCGTCACCAGAGGCACGATCTCGACCTGGGTGTTCACGCACCGCGTGACCTTTCAGCCGCCGATGCCACGCGTAGAGTCCGTCTCGCCCAGCCAGGGTCCGTTGACCGGCGGGAACACCGTCACGATTCAGGGCGCGCACCTCGCCGACCCGGCCGCTCCCACCCAGGTCGCCTTCGGCGACGCGCCGGCGGTGGTCCTCAGCGCGGTCCCGGACGAGGTCCGCGTGGTCGCGCCCCCTGCGGCCGCGATCGGCGCCGTGGACGTGCACGTCACGGTCGGCGACCACACCGACACGGCCCTGGGCTCGTACGAATACGTGGTGATCTCGAGCGAGACCTGCACGCACCTGTCGGGCTCCGACCGGCTCGTCGCGCTCGCCGACGTCGACGGTGACGGTGACCTCGACTTCCTCACGACGGGCCGTCAGCCCGTGTTCAAGCGCGGCGTGCAGGTCGGCACCGAGCTGGCCCTCGGGATCGTTCGCAACTCCGGCGACGGCGGACGGATCTTGCCTGCCGTTTGGTGGACGCTGTCGGACGAAGCCGACGCCGTCGCCACGAGCCTCGAGGTCGCCGACGTGGACGGCGATGGCGCGCCCGAGGTCGTGGTCGCGCTGTCTGGAGCGCAGATCGATCGGCCGCTCCGCGTCTTCTATGGCCTCCAGCTGACGTCGGTGCGTCCGCTCCCACTTGCGTACCCCGCTGGCGCAGGCTTTGGAGAGCGCCTGCCCGACGTGGCGCTGGGGGCGTACGCGCCCAGCGGCCTCGAAGCGCCCCGCACCGGCAGCCTCGCAGTCGCCACGGCGGCGGGGGTGGAGGTTTTGACCCTGCAGGGCGAGGGCAGCGCCCCGCTCCACACCACCTACGGCTCCGGCCCCGTGCTCGCCGTCGAGATGGCCGACGTGACCGGGGACGGGATCCTGGACGTGGTGAGCCTCGGGGCCGACACGCTGCTGCGGGTGTGGGTCGGCGACGGCCAGGGCGGATTCACCGCCGGGGTCGTCTCACCCGCGGGGGGCTCGGCGCGAGGGCTGGCGCTGGGCGACCTCGACGGGGACGGCCTGCCGGACGCGATCGTCGCGGCGGCTCCCGAGGGGCAGACGCACTACACCGGCTACCTGCGGGTGTACCGCAACGACGGCGCCGGGGGCTTCGCCACCGCGCCGTTCGAGCTGGCGGTGCCCGACCTCGGCACCTCGATCGCGGTCGGCGAGCTGACCGGCGACGGCGTCCTGGACCTGGCCGTGTGCGGCGGCGGAGCCGTCGGCCTGGGAGCGGACGTCTTGCTGGTGCCAGGAAGCGGGGACGGGACCCTGGGCGACCCGGTGGTGGTCGGCGAGGCGCCCACCGCGGGCGCCGTGCGGATCTCCGACGTTACGGGGGACGGGGAGGCCGACGTGGTCGTCAAGGCGCAGGACGCCCTGTGCGTGCACGCCACCCCTTCCCCCTGAGAACGCGCGACAGTCGCCGCCCCGGCTCCTAGACTGCTGGGGCGGAGGGGTCACGTGAGCGGCTCACCGATCGTCGGGATCGACCTCGGCACGACCCACAGCGCCGTGGCGGCGCTGGTCGACGGGCGCCCCCAGGCGCTGCCGAACCGCTCGAGGAGCAGCGCCTCGCCCGCCGCACCCTGGCGCTGAAGACGGGCGAGCTGCGGCGCGACGTGGCAGTGCACGCCGTGCAGTGGCTGCTGCGAGCCGAGGCTTGAGCCCCGCCCGGTCTAGGGGGCCGGGGTCGGCCGCGGCACCTCGAGGATCTGCGGCTCCAGGCCGCTGGTCACGCACTCCTCGCGCGAGCGCTTGATCACGGCGTACTTCAGCGCCCGGTCCACCGCCAGCCACTCCTGCCGCAGGTCGGCCGCGATCCCGCACTCCTCCAGGGCCACCCGCAGGAGCGCGGCCCGGGCCTCGAACACCTCCTCGGTAATGAACATGTGCTGGTGAATGAACCGCGGCGTCTTGCCTATGTAGCCGTTCGGCCCGCCCAGGGCAGCCGTCATGAAGCTCGTCTGCTGACTGATCAGCCGGGCCTTGTCCTTGCCGAGGAAGAACCCTTGCAGCCAGGGGTCGGTGAACAGCCGCTCGTAGAGCGCCTGGTGCACGCGGTCCAGGGTCGCCGCGCCGCCCAGGCGCTCGAACAGAGAGAGCTCACTCATGGCCGTCGCTCCCGCCTCCCGCTGGAGGCCGAGGGACCAACCGTAGGGTCCTCGCTAGCGAGCGGCAAGCTGCAGACGGCGTAACTTCTTGCAACACCTGCAGCGGGCGCACCGCGCGGTTGGCGCGAGGCCGTATCAGCTGTTATCAGCGCGGTCGGGGCCGGAGCAAGCCCCAGCCCAGCGCCGGCTCAGTCGTCGCGCTCCTCCAGGCGGGTCTTCTGATCCCGGGTGAGCGGGATCAGGGAGCGGTCGCGGGCCTTCTCGGCGGTGGTCAGGATCCGGATCCGCAGGAGGAAGATCACCTGCGTCTTCTGCTCGAAGTCGTTCTCGGAGGAGAACAGGCGGCCGAGGAGGGGGATGCTGCCGATGATCGGGATCTTGCGGTGGTCGGTGCGGCGCTGCTTGTCGAGGAGGCCGCCGATCACCAGGAGCTCGCCGCTGCGGATGTCGACCTTGGTGATCGCGCTGCGGGACGCGACGACGGGGACCGGGATCCCGCCGCTGGGGTTGACCTCGAACCGGACCACGTTGCTGACCGAGGGCTTGACCTCCACGGTGATCGCGTCGCGGCCCACGACCTGGGGGACCACCTCCAGGGTCACGCCCACGGACCGGTACTTGGTGGTGATCCGGGTGTTGTTGGTCGACAGGAGCTGGAACTCCTGGATCGGCAGCTCGGTCTCGGTCTTGAGGATCGCCTTCTGGCCGCTGCGGCACACGATCCGGGGCGCGGAGACGATCTCGGCGTAGCCCTCGGTCTCGAGGGCCCGCATGATGAACTCGAAGTCGCCCAGCTCCTCGACGACCCTGCCGACGCTGGCCCAGTTCATGGAGGCGCCCTGGAAGGGGGCGGCCTGGCTGGTGAGCGACTCCAGGAAGGAGTTGTTGTTGAAGGTGCCCCCGAAGCTGCGCAGGGCGGTGTCGCCCGCGGGGGCCCGGTCGACC
>JAWLGW010000448.1:0-1785 GCA_041690735.1 Planctomycetota bacterium | reverse complement strand
CAGGAGCTCGAACCCGTACTCGAAGCCGTCGCTCTCGAGGATCTCGATCACCTTGGCCTCGATCTCGACCTGGGTCTGCACCACGTCGACCTGATCGAGGACCTTCATGAGGACCGGCATGTTCTCGACGGTCTCGGTAATCACCAGCATGTTGTGCTGGGGCACCGGGACGATCCGCGCCTTGGCGCTCTTCCAGTGGTTGAGCAGCTTGATCAGCTCGTCGCCGCTCTGGCTGCGCACCCGATAGAACTTGGTCAGGTAGCCCTTGAGCGGGCCCGCCTCCTCCTCCATTTCATAGTCGCGGGGGAGGAGCCCGGGCGCGCCGGGGAAGTCGCGGAAGTCGGTGGAGGGGGGCGCGGTGGCGCCGTCGCCCTTGTCGCCCTGGTCGGCCAGGATCACCTGCTCGCCCGGGGTGGGCTGGCCGGGGTCGATCGCGGCCGGCGCGACGACCGCGGGGGCGGCCTCGCCGTCGACCTCCACCAGGATCGGGTCGGGCGCCCGCCGCGGCGTGGAGCCGGCGCAGGCAGCGAGCGACGCCGCCAGCCACACGGCGAAGGGCGCCCCGCCGAGCCGTCGCCGGCCCGGCGCCTGGGCGCCCCCTGGGAACTCACCGTTCATTGCGCGTTCGGCCACCCGCAAAGCGTCGCCAAAGGGCGGCGCGCGGTCAACCGCGCCCCGCCCTTTGAAATGCGATTAGCGGGTCGAGCGCTCGCGGCGTCCGCCGCCGCGACCGCCGCGGCCGCCGCCGCCGCCGCCCCGGCGCCCGCGGTCGCCGCCGCGATCGCCGCGGTCACGCCGCTCGCGCCGCTCGCCGCCGTCGCCGCCCTCCTCGCTGCCCTCGGGGGCCGGCTCGGTGCGGCGCTTGGAGACCTTGACCCGACCCTGGGGGTCGACCTCGATCACCTCGACCTCGATCGTGTCGCCCTCCTTGACCACGTCGCTCACGTTCTCGACGTAGCCGTGGGCCAGCTCGGACACGTGGCACAGGGCCTCGAGCCCGGGCAGCAGCTCCACGAAGCAGCCGAAGTCACGGATGCTGACCACCCGCCCGGTGTAGCGGGTGCCGATCTCGACGGTCGAGGTGAGGGCCCGGACCATCTGCTCGGCCACGTCCGCCTTGCTGTTGGAGTCGCCCGAGATGATCGCCAGCGCCCGCTCCTCGTCGACGGCGATCTTGGTGCGGGTCTCCTCCTGCAGCTTGCGGATCACGCTGCCGCCGGGGCCGATCAGGGCGCCGATCTTGTCGGTGTCGATCGGCACCTGCAGGATCCGGGGGGCGTAGGCCGACAGCTCGGCGCGCGGCTTCTGCAGCGCGTTGAGCATCTCGCGCAGGATGTGGATCCGGCCCTCGCGCGCCTGCGCCAGCGCCTCGGCCATGATCTCCCGGCTGAGGCCCTCGAGCTTGACGTCCATCTGCAGGGCGGTGATCCCCTTCTGGGTCCCGGCGACCTTGAAGTCCATGTCGCCGGTCGCGTCCTCTGCGCCCAGGATGTCCGAGAGGACCACGTACTTGTCGCCCTCGCTGATCATGCCCATGGCGATCCCGGCCACCGGGCGGCGGATCGCGACGCCGCCGTCCATGAGGGCCAGCGTGCCGCCGCACACCGACGCCATGGAGGACGACCCGTTCGACTCGGTGATGTCCGAGCGGATCCGGATCGTGTACGGGAACTGCTCGAAGTCGGGCACCACCACCTTGAGTGAGCGCTCCGCCAGGGCGCCGTGGCCGATCTCACGCCGCTTGGGGCCGCGGTTGGGCCAGGCCTCGCCGACGCAGTAGGCGGG
>JAWLGW010000447.1:0-5933 GCA_041690735.1 Planctomycetota bacterium | reverse complement strand
GCCGCCTCGCGGCCGCCCTTCTTCTTCTTGACCCGCGCCTCGCCCTTGGGCGCGGTCGGGACCAGATCCTCCTCGGCGAGCTCGCCCAGGTCGAAGGGCGCCTGCAGCACCGCCTGCGCCAGCGTCTCGGCGTCGCCGTCGAACACGAAGTCGATGATCCGCTCGATCGGCCCGAAGGCGGCCTCGCTCACCCGGGTGACCCCGATCGCGCCCGGGTCGCCCTCGGCGCCGTCGAGGATCGTGAGCACGCCCGGCCGCAGGTCGAAGGCCGCGGCGTAGCGCTCGCTCGACAGGGGGGGACCGATCGTCTTCTCGCAGGGCACCAGCAGGTTCGGCAGCCCGGGCAGCGGCGCGTAGGCGCGGCCGGTGAGGGGGAGCAGCCGCGGCGCGCGCCCGGCCAGGACCTCGCGCACCAGGAACTGCCGCTCGCCTGCGGCGTCGGCGGCGCAGGCCACCATGAGGTTGCGCAGCTCCTCCTCGGGGGTGTGGGCGAGCATCTCCTCCAGGCGCGCCCGGTGGGACGCCGGCAGGATCCACAGCTCGGGGTCGCGCGGCACGGTGCGCCCCTCGAGGCGCAGCGACACCGGCACCCGCTCCGGCTCCTCGCTCCGCTCCAGGGCGGCGATGGGGAAGCGGGTCGGGTCGAGGTCGAGCACGTCGCCCACGTCCGCCAGCTCGCCGCGAGCGATCGTGGCGTGGGTGCCGGCGCGGTCGATCAAGAGCAGCGCCGCCTCGTCGGCCGGCTCCACCAGCCAGGCCTCGAGGGGGTGACGGAAGCCCCACTCCACGTAGATCCGCCGGGGCCCGTACGGCCCGCTCAGGCGGCGGAAGACCTGCGCCTCGTCGGGGTGGTCCTCCAGCCACCGCTCCAGCAGGAACCAGGACGGCGCGGGGACCTCCAGCAGGATCCGCTCGCCGTCGAGCGTCTTGACCGGCGCGTAGTGGAGCCGGTCGCGCCCCAGCTCGAGATGCTGCGTCACCAGGCGCACGAAGGGGCCGCCGGGCCGGACGAGGTACATGACCTCCGCCAGCTCGTCCCCCCCCGTCCAGGGGACGGGCGGGAGCACCTGCGCCAGCTCGCGCAGCCCGCTGGCGTCGCCGACCCGGTACCGCGGGCGCCCGTCCGCCTCCACCGTGAGGTCGCCCGTGTCGAGGTCGCGCGACGCGTCCGCCAGCCGCGTCGAGCCCGCCCGGTCCGCGGGCAGGGCCAGGGTGTCGTCGGGGAAGAACAGCGCCCGCTGGGGCGGAGCGTCCTCGCTCGCCGGGAGGAGCTGCAGGGCCTCACACCGCGCCTCGGCGAGCTCGGGCTCCAGCAGCGCGGCGCCGCCGAGGTAGGCGGCCAGGGCGCGCTCGTCGTCGTAGAACAGGACCCGCGGCATGGGCTCCCACAGGGGCAGGGTGTCGAGCCCGTTAGTCTACTGGCGGACGGCGCCTCCTGCGGGGTGCGGGTGGGGCCTCGAGTGGCGGCAGGGGCGCGCTCACTCGTTACACTCGCCCTCATGAGCGACCTCCTGGGTCCGCGTCGCCTGGTCGGTCCGGCCGGGTTCACCCGCGCGCTGCTCGAGCGCGGCGAGCGGCGCGCCGTCGCCTTGCCGCTGAAGCGCCGCCCGGCGCCCGGCGGCTCACCTCGGGTGCGCTGGATCGCCGAGGCGGTCAAGCGGGACGCGATCGGCTGGCTGGGGCGAGCGGGCGGCTGGCGCCGCCGGCAGGTGGTGGTCCGCGGCCGGCGCCGCGAGGGGCGGGTGTGGGACCCGCGGATCTTCCCCGCCCTCGACGTGCGGTTCACGCCGGGTCCGCTGCGCCTGCTGGTCGCCGCCATGGAGGCGCCGGAGGGGATCCCGCGGCTCGACGCCGAGCAGCGGGCGCGGGTGCGCGAGGGCGTCGCCGCCGAGGCCCCCGCCACCGGCGATCTGTTGGCGCTCCACCGCCTGCTGGCGCGGCTGGTGCCGCGCGCCGTGATCGGGCGGGGGCTCGACCTGCGCTGCCCCAGCTGCGGCGCCTCCATGGAGCGGGCCCCGCGCCGGGAGGGCAAGCGCAAGGAGAAGGTGGTCGAGGGCTGCAGCCTGTGCGAGGCGGTGCTGAGCGACGAGCAAACCGGCCGCGAGGTGGAGGCCTACCGCCGCTGGCGCAGGCTGCTGCCCCTGAGCCCGCTGACCCTCCTGTTCAGACCCCACCTCGCCGGCGCACACCCCGACCTCGCGGCGGAAGGCGAGCTCGAGGCCGCCCTGGCCCCGCTGTTCGTCGGCGACCGGGCGGTGCTGCTCAGCTACCTCGACGAAGCCCTGGCCCGGGCCTGGATCGAGGAGGAGCGCAGCCGCCGCGACCTGCCGCCCGCCGCCGCCCAGGAGAGCTACGCCGCCACCAGCCGCACCCTCCAGGCCCTGGAGCGGGTCGCCCGCGGCCGGCCCGACGCCCTGCGCCCGGTGATCGCCTTCTACGCCCGCTACACCCTGCGCGCCTTCGGCGGCCGGGCCCCGGTCACCGACGCCCTCCGCCGTCAGGCCCAGGACCTCGACCGGGCCTCCGAGCGGGAGGCTTTCTTGCGCCAGGCGTCGGACCTGTTCGCCCTCGGCCGCGGCGTCACCGAGGCCGTGGAGCGCGCCCTGGCCACCCCCTTCGTCGACCGCACCGAGGAGGAGAAGGTGCTCCTGGCGGACTACCACGAGCGGTTCCGCGACGTGGGGCCGGAGGTGGAGGCGATCCGCCGCGAGCTGGCGGGGGAGATCGGGTAGGCGAGTCCGCGGGATCCGGAAGGGCCATGAACGACGCGAGCGTGGATTCGTATCTCCAGGACGGCTGTGGCCGGTGCGACCGCTACCAGACGGCCGAGTGCAAGGTGCACCGCTGGACAGAGGCCCTGAAGCTCCTCCGGGAGCTGGTGTCGGAGTCGGGGCTGACGGAGGAGATGAAGTGGGGCTCCCCGTGCTACACGCTGAACGGCAAGAACGTCGTGGCGATCGCGAGCCTCAACGACTTCTGCGCGCTCAGCTTCTTCAAGGGCGCCATCCTGAAGGATGAGCTGGGGGTGCTGGAGGCTCCCGGTCCCAACTCCCGCCACGTCCGATACCTCAAGTTCACCTCGGCGGAGGACGTCGAGGCGCGACGGGAGGTCGCGGTCGCGCTCATCGCGCGGGCGATCCAAGCCGAGCGGTCGGGGAAGAAGGTGGCGCCCCCGCCGGCGGCGGAGCCCATGCCCGACGAGCTGCAGGCGAGGCTCGAGGCCGACCCGGCGCTGGCGGCGGCGTTCGAGGCGCTCACCCCCGGTCGCCGGCGTAGCCACATCCTGTATGTGTCGGGCGCCAAGCAGAGCAAGACGCGCCAGGACCGCGCGGGGCGCTGCCGCCCGAAGATCCTCGCGGGCAAGGGCTACAACGAGCGGTAATCCGCGGGCGGAGTGAGCGCCGCCTGCCGCCGCGCTGTCGCACGTGCGACAGGCGGTCACGAGGCGCCGGCTGAGCACGAGGCTGGTTCGACTCGATTCCCTTCGTTGACACCGCCTGTCCTCGAGAGCCATGTTGCCTTCGTACGTCTTCTGGCCGCGAGTGTGCTCTGCCTCGGATCGACCCTCTGCGTGGCGTCGTGCACATCCAGGCCGGCGAGCCCTCCGGCTCCGCCGTCAGGCGAGAGGGAGTCGCGGAGGCCCGAGCGCGCCCTCGATTTCCCCACGGGCCCCTACCGCCCCGCGGAAGGCGACGAGTTCCTGGTCGAGCAGTCCCTCCAGCAGAGGTTCTGGGGAACCCTCGCGGGCAAGGAAGGTGAGAAGTGGCGAGAGGAGCGCACGAGCCTCTCGCCACCCGAAGTCGCGACGGCGCTCGCGCGGACTTCGACGTTGCCCTGCGGCTGCGGACGCTCGAGCACTGGGAGATCGACTTCGTCCCGGACGAGTCAGCGCCGGTCGATCTCAGCGCCAGCCTGAGCTGGCCCGCCTCCGCGCCGGGGCGATTCGACGAGGACCAGACTCTGACTGTGGGGGTCAAGGGCCTCTCGACGGCCCTCCCGGGCGTCCGCGGCGAACTGCACATGCGCGTTCAGCAGCAGTTCAAGACGCACCTGCTCCGGCTGCGCGCCGCGAATGATGAGTTCCGTCCGGGCGGCGCGCCGAGGTAGGTCGCGCGCTGGTGACGTGTGAGTCGGCGGAAGGGGATCGGTCGCACGTGCGACCGCGCCTCGTGGGCTCCCGAGTACGGGGAACCCCACGGGCGCGAAGCCCTCTGCAATTGGCAGGCCGAGTTCCCGCAGTGGAACCTTGGGTCGCCCATCGCCAAATGCGGCGGAGTAGAGAGAAACACGCGCAGCGTGCGCCAGTCGCAGTCTCGCCGCGCCGCAAAAGGCCTGCATTTAGCACGCGCGTTTGAGTCCTGGTGGTCGAATAATTCCGTCTCCTCGAATCGTATTAGCCTGAGGAGTGATGATTTCCCGCACAGTCGCCCTTCCTGACCTCTCCGGTGGAGACCAGCTCGCCGACCTCCCCCAGACGCCCCTCGAGCGCCTGGCTCGAGCGCGCCGCTGGGACCAGGAGGTCAAGGCGCTCAAGCAGCGACAGAACCGCGATCTGGCGCGGATCGTCTACCTGCTGGCCAAGCTCGAGGAGGAGCGGGCGTATCTCGAGCTCGGCTTCGGCTGCTTGTACGACTACGCCTTCGACCGGCTGTCGTGGGGCTACTCCAAGGTGCGGGATCTCACGGCGCTGGCGCGACGCCTGCCGCGCATGCCGCTGCTGCGGGCTGCCTTCGAGGCGGGCGAACTCGATTGGACCAAGGCCGTGGTCGCCGGTCGAAGGATCGACAAGGCGCCTCATGAAGAGGCACATTGGGTGGAGCAGGCGCGACGAAAGAACGCGCGGCAGCTGGAGCAGCAGGCGAGCGAGGGCGAAGATCCGCACCGCCGCTGGTCGTTCGACCTCTCGCTCGAGGACGAAGCCTGGCTGCGCGAAGGATTCCGGGCGCTCCAGAGCGAAGGGCTGAAACTCCCTCCCGGCGCCGCGGTCGCCGAGCTGATCCGGCGCGCCCTGCGCGGCGGCCAGGCGGGCAGCAAGGTCCACCGAGTGCTCCTGGATTTCTCCCTCGAGAGCGGCGTCACCACGATCCCCTCGGCGGTGGGCGACGTGGTGGTGAGCGAGGCCGAGGCGGCGAGGATCCTCTGCGACGCTGAGGTGCAGGACCCGTCGGGGAGGGTGAAGCGGACTACGCCCACCCGGGTGAAGAACAAGATCCGGCGTCGCTCGAAGGGGCGCTGCGAGGTGCCGGGCTGCCGGAACCGGGCGCATCTCGAGTTCCACCACAACCGCGGATGGCGTCGCGGTCACGACCCCGACTTCATGCTCCACCTGTGCGGACTGCACCACACGGCGATCCACGAGGGACGCCTGCGGATCTACGGCTCCTGGAGCAAAGGACTCACCTTCTGCCTCGCCGACGGCTCGATGCTGGGCAGGGCGGGAGGAGTTGAGCTTGTCACCGGCACGCTCGGCGAAGGCTCAGACGACGAGGAGCCGGGGGTTGCTGGGGGCAGCGCTGCCGACGCCGACGCGGAAGCGGTCGCACGTGCGACAGCCAGGGGCTCGGTGGCCTCCGAGTGGGCGGGGGACGCGGTCGCACGTGCGACAGCCAGCGGGACGATCGCCTTCGAGGGGGCTGGGCGCCAGTCGAACCGGCAGACCGTGTTTCAGGCGCTAATGGGCCTTGGGTTGAAGCAGCCCGAGGCGAGCGAGCTGCTGGAGCGGGTGCTCGCTGCAGATGCGACCCTGCGCGACGCGCCGGTCCAGGAGCTACTACGGAGCGCGCTGTGCGCCATCCCAGTTCCTCGCGGGAGGGTAGAGCGCTAAAGGCAGCATGAACCGGGTGGGGTGGCGCCCTCACACGAAGGCGTGCCGCCGCGCCGAGCGCAGCGGCGTGCGACTGCGATCGAACGCCTGGCCGGGGCGCTGTCGCACG
>JAWLGW010000446.1:0-5935 GCA_041690735.1 Planctomycetota bacterium | reverse complement strand
CCTCCCTGCGATCGACAGGGGCCCGACTCGGGTGAGCCGCGCGCGCCGCCGCTCCGCCCACCTCACGCGGGTGCTCGACCCCGGTCGGTCCAACTGCCACTCCTCGCGATCGACCCGCACCCGCGCGAGGTGCTCCGTACCCCCCCCGAGCAAACGACGGCGGCGCCGTCACCTCATTCCGGAGGCACGAACCCGAAGGGCGCCACCACGAGCTGCGGGTTCTTGCAGCCCAGCGCCACGCAGCCCGCGGGGTTTGCGTCCAGGCAGGCCCCGTGCAACACGGCGCCGCAGGTGCGGCAGGTGGCGACCCCCTGCCCCGGCCCCGTCGCCTCTCCGCACTCGAAGCAGGCCAGCTCGCGCGCGGTCACGCCGCGCCGACGGTCGACGAGGTAACGCAGACGGTGAGCGAGCTCCGGCGGGTGGGACGTCAGGCCGGCCCAGGGGGCGAGGAGCTCGAGGGCCTCCACCGCCTCGGCCGCGGCGGGCAACCCGGCCCCCGCGCCGTCCAAGCGGACGATCGCGGCCACGAACGAGGCGACGGTCGGCCCTCCGCCAGGCGGGGCGACGGGACGTTCGGGTCCGGCCAGCTCGAGTTGCAGGCTGGTGTGCCACTTCTCCTGCTGTTGATCGAACCCAGTCAGGCTCTTCACGTGCAGATACAGGTCCCCGCAGGCGAAAGCCCGCCCGGCCCTGGGCCGCCGCTCGACGCTGAGCGACCACACCCGCTTCTCCGCCAGATCCAGGACGCAGGTGGCCGGGCACTGTCTCCGCCACACCCACACGCCCAACAGAGCCCCAGCGATCCCGCCCGCGACGATCGCGGCGCCTAGGGCGGGGTTGCCCTCGGGCTCGAACGCCACCCCCAGCCCCAGCAGGACCCCCACCAACGCGAACGTGGCGCAGGCCGGCCACAGCTGCAGCGCGCCCGGCCCCAGCCACACGAACGGCTCCTCCTGCGCCTGCACCGCGGGTTGCAGGGCCTCGGGCACTCCGCTGGGGGCATCCGGGCCGGGGCGCACGGGCTCGGCGGGGAAAGGCGGCGGCTTCACGCTCACCACCGTAACGCGCGCGCCTGGCTCGCGCTCAGGCGCCGGCGTGGAAGGCGAAC
Organism: Planctomycetota bacterium; assembly: GCA_041690735.1. Taxonomy (GTDB): domain Bacteria; phylum Planctomycetota; class J058; order J058; family J058; genus JAWLGW01. Next base: position 4,827 of record JAWLGW010000446.1, on the reverse strand, counting down.
ACCCGCGTCCGGGCCACCGAGGCGGCCAGGCCGAAGCCCGCCATGGCCGCCACCAGCGACGAGCCACCGTACGAGACCAGGGGCAGGGTGAGCCCGGTCACGGGCATGATGCCCAGGGCCATGCCGACGTTGACGGTGATCTGCGTGACCAGGATCGCCGCCACCCCGCTCACCAGCAGGCGTCCCTCCAGGTCGCGGCTGCTCTTGGCGATCCGGGCCAAGGTGCACAGGAGGTAGCCGTACAGCCCCAGCAGGAGCACGCCGCCGATCAGGCCGAAGTCCTCGCACACCACCGCGTAGATGAAGTCGGTGTGGCGCTCGGGCAGGAAACCCAGCGGTCCCTGGGACCCTTGCATGTAGCCGCGGCCGAACAGGCCCCCCGAGCCGATGGCGATCACCGACTGGGCGGTCTGGTAGGCGCCGCCCAGGCTGTTGGCCTCGGCGTCCACGAAGGAGAGGATCCGGTCCTTCTGGTAGTCGCGCAGCACGAAGGCCCACAGGAGGGGCAGGCTCGCCAGCCCCGCGCCGGCGACGCAGGCCAGGTGCTGCAGGCGGGCTCCCGCGACCAGCACCGTGGTGAGCAGGATCGGCACGTAGCACAGAGCGGTGCCGAGGTCGGGCTGGGCCATGACCATGAGGAATGGGACCGCCGCCACCGCGCCCGCCTCGGCGAGGCCGCGCCAGGTCTGGATCCGGGGACCCATGCCGGCGACCACCCGCGCCAGCGCGATGACCAGCACGTACTTCATGAACTCGCTGGGCTGGACGCGCACCGGCCCCAGAGCGAACCACCGGCGTGAGCCGTTGACCTTGGTGCCCACCACGAAGATCGCCAGCAGCGCCAGCAAGCCCAGGCCGTAGAACAGCCAGGTGCGCCGAGTGATCCGGGGGTAGGGGACGTGAGCGGCCACCAGGAACACGGCCAGGCCCGCCGAGGCCCAGATCATTTGTCGGCTGACGAAGGGCAGCATGCGCCCGTCGGGGGTCAGGCTGGCGCTGCGCAGCACCAGCAGCGACACCCCCAGGAGCAGGAGGCAGCAGCCCAGCAAGGTCCCGGGGAACCGGTCGAGCTGCCGCAGGGCGCGGGTGGACAGGACACCGCTCACCGGAGCCTCCCGCCGCGGGCGGCTTCGTACGCCTCGAGCAGCGCCCGGGTCACCGGGCCGCACACGTCGCCGCCGTGGCCGGGGGTGCGGTCGACCATGACCGCGAACGCCACCTCCGGCGCGGAGGCCGGGTAGTAGCCCATGAACCAGGCCAGGTTCGGCTCGCCCGCGCGCCGCTCGGCGGTGCCCGTCTTACCCGCCACGTCCAGGTCGCGCAGGCGCACCTTGGAGGACGAGGCCGTGCCCCGCGTCACCACCCGGCGCATGCCCTGGGCGACCTGCGCCAGCACCCGGGCGTCCAGGGGCAGGCGGCGCAGCGCGGGAGCAGCGTCCTGGTCGAGGGGCGGGGGGGCCCGCCCCCCCGCCGCCGCCCCCCGGGCCGCCAGCGCGCCCACCCCCACCGGCGTCAGGCGCACGTCGCCCTGGCCGATCGCGGTGTTGCGGACCTCACCCGGGCGCAGCGCCTGGTCCTCGAGGTAACGGCGCCGCCAGGCCTCCGCGTGGTCCAGCCGCGCTGCGGCCGCTGCCACCTGCTTGGGATTCGGGAGGGTGTCGTGGCTGAAGTGGGGCCCGATCGCCTCCGCCAGCCGCCGTGACCAGGCCAGCACCGACTCCTCTTGTGCCCGCAGCCGGTCCTCCTTGTAGCCGGGGTACGGGACGACGCCGCCTCGCTCCCCGCCCACGTCGAGGCTCATCGGCCGGTCGATCCCTAGCAGGCGACTCCACCTGGCGATCGGCTCCAGGCCCACCCGCACCGCCGCGCGGTAGTAGAAGACGTTGCAAGAGCGCTCGACCGCCCGGACCAGGTCCGTGCGCCCGTGGATCCCGTCGCAGCGGCCGCCGACCTGCGCCTCCTTGCGCGTCAGGCGCCCGGTGCACTCGGTCGTCCACCCCACCGGCAGCGCCCGCTCTGCCGCCTCGTCGTGCACCGCGAACGAGGAGAGGATCTTGAAGGTCGAGCCGGGCGCTTGAGGCAGCACCGCCCGGTACAGGAGCGGCTTGCGCGGGTCCTTCACCAGGTCGGGGTAGTCGTCGCCCAGGGTGTTGGGGTCGAACCGCGGGCTGGAGGCGACCGTCAGCAGGCCGCCGTCGGCGAGGTCGATCAGCACCGCGGCGCCGCCGGCCTCCGCGTCCCCGTGACGGGCCACCGCCTCGTCGAGCGCGCGCTCGGCGGCGCGCTGGACCTCCACGTCCAGTGTCAGGCGCAGGGGCTCTCCGTCCTGCGGCGGCAGCTCCAGCAGGCTGTCCCGCACCCGCCCCCGCACGTCGCGCACCTCGACCCGCACGCCGGGCACGCCCCGCAGCCGCTCCTCGGCGCTGGCCTCCAGTCCGCGCCGCCCGTAGCCCTCGTCGCGCAGGCGCATGCGCGGGTCGACCTCGGCCCGCTCCCCCAGCAAGAACCCCTGGGCGTCGCGGTCCGCGTCCAGCAGCAGCCCCTCGCGCGCGGCGGCGCGGGCCTCGGCCGCCGAGGGGGCGCCGAGGTAGCCGATCGTGTGGACCGCCAGGTCCTGCTGAGGGTAGCGCCGTTCGTACCGCTCCAGGACCTCCACCCCGCGCAGCTCGAAGGCTCGCTCGGTCACCCGGGCGGCCTGCGCGAAGGTGGCGCGCTCGACCAGCACCAGGGGCTTGCGCCAGGCGTGCAGCCGCTCGTCCCGGTCCTCTTCGGCGTTGACCTCACACACCCGCTCCTCGAAGCTCGCCGTCAGCTCGGTGAGGTCGAGCTCGAGCAGGCTGGCCGCCCGGGCCAGGGCCCGGGCCCGCACCCGCAGGACGTCGGCGGGGATCACCAGGCGCAGGCCGTCGGCGCCGGTCTCGGCCCGCAGGTAGTCCACCCGCCGCAGGATCCGGGTGATCCGCTCGGCCTCCTGCAGCGCGGCCCGCCCCACCACCACCTCGCCCGCCTCCTCGTCGCGGGCCGCCAGGGCGCGGGCAGCGCGCAGGCGATCGACCGCCTCCATGCGGCTGACCCGCAGGCACCACGACAGGGGCGAGATCAAGGCCAGCGTCGGGTCGAGCTCGGGGAGGTCGAGGACGATCTTCCGCACCGGCAGGTCCATGGCCAGCGGCACCCGGTTTCGGTCGAGGATCGCCCCGCGCCGCGCCGCCAGGACCGTGGCCTTGCGGCTGCGCCGCTCGGCCTGCACTCGCAGGTCGCCGTGGCGGTGGACCGACAGGGCGTACAGGCGACCGCCCAGCGCCAGCAGCAGCACCAGGCCGCCGCCCGTCAGCAGGTCGATCCGGCTGCGGGGCATCACCGGCCCGGCTCCTCGGGCACCAGGGTGGCGGCGACCGCGAAGGCGACGGGACCCAGCAGCGCGCTGTAGGCGGCGACGGCAGCCGCCTGCAGGAGCAGCGGCAGGGGGTCGGCCTGGGGCACGAAGCCGGCGTAGGTGAGGGCGGCCAGGGTCCGCTCGACCGCGGCGAAGGCGCCCACCACCAGCAGGCTGCGCCCCGGGAGTCGCCCGCCGGCGACGAGCTGGCTGATCCGGGCGAAGACCGCGCTCAGCACCCCCAGCCGGGCGGCGGCCAGGCCGAAGGGGACGTCGCTGGCGAGGTCGCCCAGGCAGCCGATCGCCACCGCGAAGGCGACCGCGGTCAGGGGGTGCCCGCGCCAGGCGATCGCCGCCACCGCCGCCGCGGCGGCGTCGGGGCCCACCCCTCGCACCGCCAGCAGGTCAGCGCTGGCGCACCGCAGGGCCAGGACCCACACCGGCGCGGTGAGCAGCAGCAGGTGCGCGGCGCCCTGGGCCCTCGAGCCACGGCGGCCGCGGCGCCCGCTGCGGTGGCGCCCGCTGGCCACCCGGCGGCGGCCGCTCGACCGACTCCGGCTCACGAGGCCGCCTCACCCACGCGAACGATCACGGCCTGCCGGACGCCGGTGGCGTCCCGCGCCGGCAGCACGCGCGCCCGCGGCAGGGGCGCCCCCGGGTGCTGCTCGATCCGCTGCACCACCCCCAGCAGCGCCGGCACCCCGCACAGGACCGAGGCCCGCGAGCAGTGCACCGCCTCGCCCGGGCGGACCTCCGGCGGCGGGGCGGTAGGGTCCACGATCGCCGGCTCGAAGGCGACCAGGCCGGTGCCGTCCCCCCGCAGCAGCCCTTCCACCTCGCCGTCGGCGCGGGCGATCGAGGCCCGGATCGTGAAGCGGGGATCGGTCACCAGCCGGACCTCGCAGGTGCTGGCGGCCACCTGCACCACCTGCCCCAGCAGGGCGCCGTCGGTGAGGACCGGCTGCCCGACCCGGACGCCGTCGCGGCTGCCGCGGCCGAGGGCGATCCGGTGGATCCCCTCGGCGGGCCCAGGGAGCGGCAGGACCTCGGCGGGGATCAGCGCCACGTCCCGGTCCAACTGGAGCACCTCCTGCGCCGTGCCCACCGTGGCCAGGGCCTTCCGCAGCCGCAGGACCTCGGCCTCGAGCAGGCGCAGCCGGCTGGCGGCAGGCCCGGCGGCGGCGGCCAGGTCGTTGGCGCCCTGGCGGGCGACCAGCCGCTGCACGCCCCCGTGCAGGTCGAGGGCGGCGGCGCGGAGGCGATCGCGCAGGCCCCGCGGCGCGAAGGCCAGGGCCAGGCACAGCGCGATCAGGCCCCAGTGACTCCGCTTGGCGATCCGCCCGCGCACTAGGACACCTGTGTGGTTCGCGGGGGGGCTCCGCCCCCCCGCGGTCCCCCCCGAGCGCTCCGGCGGAGGTGCGGGCTCTCCCGTCTCGACAGGGACACACGGT
>JAWLGW010000445.1:0-5936 GCA_041690735.1 Planctomycetota bacterium | reverse complement strand
CGGGCATGTCGAGCTCGATCCCCGCCCCGCCGAGCAGGTCGCGGACGCGGAGCGCCTCCTCCGCGGACTGGGGGCGAAAGACGAGGACGTCGGCCTCGTTCCCCTCGCGATCGCGCTTGGCCATGCGCTGCACCTCCTGGCCGCGATCCTACGGGATCGGCGCGGCTCACCGGGGCGGCTCGGAGCGCGGCGGGCGGCCTCCGGCCTGCTACCCTCGCGCCCTCTCCCAGGAGGCCCTCATGCGCCCCGTCTCGTTCCAGCGTCCCTACCTCAAGCACCCGGCCGGCTCCTGCCTGGCCGCCTTCGGCGACACGCAGGTGATCTGCACCGCCAGCATCGAGGAGTCGGTGCCGCCCTTCCTGCGCGGGACCGGGCGGGGCTGGGTCACCGCCGAGTACGCCATGCTGCCCGGCTCCACCGGCGGGGGCCGCAAGCGGCGGGAGCTGTACAAGCGCGACGGGCGCAGCGTGGAGATCCAGCGGCTGATCGGCCGCAGCCTGCGGGCGGCGGTCGACCTCCCGCGCCTCGGCGAGCGCACGATCACCCTCGACTGCGACGTGCTGCAGGCGGACGGCGGCACCCGCACCGCCGGGATCAGCGGCGCCTGGGTGGCCCTGTGCGACGCCCTGCGGGAGGTGGCGGCGCTGCAGGGCGGCGGCGGCCCGCAGGACTATCTGCTGGGCCAGGTCGCCGCGGTGAGCGTCGGGGTGTGCGCGGGCGAGGTGGTGTGCGACCTCGACTACGCCAAGGACTCCACCGCCGAGGTCGACCTCAACGTGGTCATGCGGGAGGGGAGCTTCATCGAGGTGCAGGGGACCGGGGAGCAGGGCACCTTCGACCGGGCGACCCTCGACCGCATGCTCGACGCCGCCGCCGCCGGGATCGCGCAGATCATGGCGGCCCAGCGGGCGGCGCTGGGGCTGTAGGGGCGGCGGCGAGGCGCGCCGCGGTCACGGGTGCGCTACCCTCTCCGGAATGGACTCCTCACCCTCGGACCGGCCGCCTGCAGGGCAGCGCGTCAGCGTCTCCAACAGCCGGGTGCGCTGCCCCTACTGCCATGACGACGTCGCCACCGAGCAGCGCGACTGGGTCGCCTGCGCCGGCTGCCTGGCGCGTCACCATCAGGCGTGCTGGGAGGAGGTGAGCAGCTGCTCGGCCTGCGGCGTCGAGCGGCGCCTGGCGCCCACCGAGCCGCAGGCCGGCGCGGGGCGCCTGTCGCCGATCGAGGGGAGCGAGGAGCGGCACGTCGAGCGTCGCGGACTGGCGGGCGGAGCGACCCGGCTGGTGCTCGAGCGCTCCTTCCTGGGCGAGGCGACGATCGAAGACGCCGCCTGGCTGCAGGCGACGGTGCGGCGGACGGTCAAGCTCAAGGGGCGCGTCTCCCTGGAGGGCCGGGCGCTGGTGTGGCGGCCGGTCGACGAGAACGGCTGCCGCCCCGGCAGCCTGGTCGTGTCCCTGACCGCCGAGCGGGGGCGGAGCAAGCTCCGCCTGGAGTCGAACCTGCGCGGGCTGGCCGGGGGCTTGTTCGGGGGGATCCTGCCCGGCGTCGGCGCAGGAGGCGTGGGCGCCTTGTTCGTCGCCCTGTCGGGCCTGGGGGTGCCGACGGGCGCGCTCACCCTGGTGGTGACCGCTTACTTCACGGCGCTGTTCCTGCTGACCCGCTGGCTGTTCGGCCGGATCAGCCGCCAGCGCGAGGAGCAGCTGGAGCGGCTGCTGGAGCGCCTCACCCAGGGTCTGTCCTGGGGGCTGTCGGGGCGCCCGCCTCGCTCGGGCGAGGTTACGGAGAAGCCAGCGAAGTAGCGCCGATGGCGCTCGGCTGCGGCGTCACCGGGTCTGGGGGCGGGCAGCCGAGCACGCGCACGCGCAGGCGCACCCCTTCGCTCAGATCGACCTCGGCGGGAGGGGCGATCGAGCGGCGCGTGCCCACCGGGTCGCCGTCAACGGCGACCGCCCCCCGGCGGACGGTCAGTGTGAGGCCGCCCCCAGGCTCGGCCCGCAGCTCTGCCCGGCAGGCGGCGCGGATCGTGTGCTCCGCGCCGGGGCCGATCGTGGCCCGTTGAGCGGGCCAAAGGGCGACGCGCTCCGCGTCGCCCCCGCCGCGCGATACGATCAGCTCCGCGCCGCGCTCGGCGTTCGCCAGGCAGGCGGGGCAGCCGCTCGCGTCGCCAGCGGGCGGGCCGCTGCAGCGGAGGCAGCGGCCGATCGGGAGCGCGCACCGCTCGCTCCACAGGCGACTCGACACCGGCCGCTCACCCCGCAGGGCGCGGCCCACACGCTGCCACCAGCGCGGCCGCGCCGGCGACGCCGCGGCGACCTCCCCGGTGAACAGGAGGTCGCGCAGGGCGCCCGCCAGCTCGTCGCAGGTCGCGAAGCGGGCGGTCGGCAGCGGGGCGAGCGCCTTCTCCACCAGCCGGTCGAGGGCTGGGGGGAGGCGGCGTCTGTGGTGTGAGGGCGGGGCGGGCGATCGCTCCAGCTTGGCCCGGATCAGCTCGATCTGGGTCGGGGCGACCTCGGGCGGCCGCCCCGTCAGCATGAGGAACAGGAGCGCCCCCACCGACCACACCTCGGCCCGCGCGTCGGCGCGCCAGCCGGCGGCCGCCTCCGGGGACATGAAGGCGAGGTCTCCCACGATCGCGCCCCCGCCGCAGCACAGGCTGTCCCTGGGGAGGTGCGCGGGCAGCCCACGCAGGATCAGGCGAGCGCCCCCCTCCGGCTCCAGCAGGACGTCCCGCGGTCCCAGCGAGCCGACGAGGGCCTGGCGGCGGTGCGCCTGGTCCAGCGCGCGCGCGAGGCCGAGCGCGACCGCGGCCGCCTCCTCCCAGGGAAGGGGCCCCTCGCGCCGCACCACCTCGTCGAGGGGCTCACCGCTCACCAGCTCCTGCGGCACGACCAGGTGGCCCTGGTGCTCGAACGGCGCGCCCAGCGCGGCGAGCCCCGGATGCTGGACCCCCCGCCAGCGCGCGAGCTCGAGCAGGCACAGCTCCCGCTGGCGCGGCGTGGTCATGAGGCTGAGGTTCAGGAACACCCGCAGCGCCACGGCCTCGCCGCCGTCCACGGGGCGCGCCCGATACACCACCGTCACCGCCCCGCGGGCGAGCTCGCCCTCGAGCAGGTACTCGCCCATTCGGCGGCCCGGCAGCGCCCCACCGTCGATCGGCTTCACGGCCCCGCCTCCCCTCGGGTGATCCGGAGCCGTGTGTCGCCCACCGACAGCTCGGCGCCGTCGTCCACCGGCTGCCGTGCGGCGGCGGGCTCGTCCGCCACCAGCAGATCACCGGCGCGGACGAGCAGCGCCAGCTCGCCCAGGTCCTCGTACACCAGCTCGGCCTCGAGGTCGGCGGCCGCCGGGTCGGAGAGGCGCAGCAGGGAGGTGGAGGCACCTCCCAGGGTCAGCCGCTCGAGGGGGAGGAGGTCGACCCGCGCCCCCCGCTCGGGCCCGCGCACCACCTCCACCCGCACCACGCGCCCCGGAGGCCAGCACCGCTGGCAGCGATCCGCTCCAGGGGCGATCGGGCTCCAGCAGCGAATGCACAGCCCGCCCTGGTGGGGCGGGTGCGGTGAGCCGCGGAGCGCGTCGCTGCGCGAGCTCCAGGCGCGCGCCACGAGCGCCAGCGCCGCGAGGGCGCCGCCGAGGGCGAGAGCGACGCAGCCGCCCAGGGCGAGGTCGAGCGCCAGCGCCGCCAGGAGCCCAACCCCCAGACACGCCAGCGCCGCCAGCAGCCCGACCTCCACAGCGTCCAGGGCCCTCCGGCCCTGCCCGCTCCGGCCTGGGCGGCGCGTCATGCGATCGGCCCCCGCGCGCTGCGGTCCCGGGTCTCGCAGCCCGCGCAGCGCGTCGGCCAGCTCCTGGCAGGTCGCGTAGCGATCCTCTGGGCGGGGCTGCAGGCCCTTGAGCAGGATCCGGTCCAGCTCCGGAGGCAGGCCGGGCGCGTGACGCGAGGGCGGGTCGGGCAGCTGCTTCGTCTTGGCGACGATCAGCTCCAGGGAGGTCTTGGCGACGAAGGGCGGCCGGCCGGTGAGGGCGAAGTACAGCACGCTCGCCAGGCGGTAGGCGTCGGCGCGGGCGTCGGTCGCCTTGCCCCGGAGCTCCTCGGGCGCCGAGTGCGCCGGCGTCCCGATCATGGCGCCCGAAGCGGTGAGCGCCAGGGCCTCCGGCGCGGCGCGCGGCAGCGGCACCCGCAGCCGGGCTCCGCGCTCGCGCGACAGGACCACGTGGTCCGCCGTCAGGTCGTGCAGGCGGACCTGCTGGCGGTGGGCGTGATCGAGGGCTTGCGCGAGCACAGCGCCGAGACCGACCGCCTCGCGCCAGGGGAGGACCCCCTCCGCGTCGACCCGCTCCTGGAGGGTGCGGTCGTCGGGCGCGGGCTGGCGGTCGTGGACCGCCAGCCGCAGGCGGCCGTGCCGGAGGATCGCCCGCGGCGCGTCGAGGCGAGGGTGGTGGAGGTCGGAGAGGGCCTGGAGCTCCCGCTCCAGTCGCGCGCTCGGGTCCGCCGCGGTCACCTCGACCACGACCTCTCGCTCATCGGCGGTGCGGGCGAGGTAGCGGGGTGAGGCTCCTCGCCAGTCGAGCACCCGGTCGAGGGTCACCTCGCCCAGCCGGGTCCCAGGCGCCACGCTCCCCGCGAGCGTCAGCCCGACCGTGCGCGCCTCGGGCGCTTCGCCGGCCGGCCTCTGCGCTTCGAGCGCCGCCTCCAGCGCCTCCCACCCGCCGGCGGGCGGCGGCGCCCAGGCTTCGAGCGAAGCCAGCGCCCCTCGCAGCGCGTCCCGCTCCGCGCGGCAGGGCTGGCACTCGGCGAGGTGCGCCTCCACCTCCCGCCGCGCCCCTTCCTCCAGCGCCTCGCCCACCAGGGCGGGCACCTCGGCCCGGGTCGCCTCACAGCTCATGGGGCCCCTCCGGTGACGCCGCGGCGACGCAGGGCGGCCGCCAGGTGGTCCATGGCCGCGCGCATGCGGGACTTGGCCGTCCGCAGCGAGCAGTCGGCCGCGGCGGCCGCCTCGGCGAAGGACAGCTGCTCCACCTGGCGCAGCAAGAACACCTCCCGCGCCTCGGGCGGCAGCTCGGCCACGGCTTCCCATACGAGGTGGGACGCCTCCTGACGCGCGGCCTCACGGGCCGGCCGCTCTTCGCCGCGCGGATCGGCGGGCTCCGCCGCCAGGGGGCCGGGCTGGGGGCGCCGTGCCCGCCGGCGCAGCTCGTCCTGGGCGACGTGGCGGGCGATCCCCAGCAGCCAGGGCCGGAACGGACGCGCGCGGTCGAACCGCGCCAGGTCCCGGTGCGCCCGCAAGAACGTCTCCTGCAGCGCGTCGCCGGCGCTGTCCGCCCCCACCAGCGCGGTCAGATAGCGGTGGGCGAGGCCGGCGTGGCGCTCGTACAGGGCGCGAAACGACGCGTGCCGGCCCGCCCCGGGGGCAGCCAGGCAGCGCGCCACCAGGTCCGCGTCGCTCGGCTCGACGTCGCTCGACACCACCGCTCCCGCTCACCCCATGTTCGTCGGGGGCGGCGGGCGGGTGCAAAGGAGGTGTAACTGCCTGAGAGAGCTAGCCGACGCGCTTGAGCGCCAGCAGCTTGCCGGCCCCGGCGCGCTGGCGGGGGGCCGCGTCCTCCTGCGCCGGCAGCTCGACCGGCTGGCGGGCCAGCCGGCCCGCGAGGCCGGTGGCGAAGCGCAGGATCGCCTCCCGGTCGGAGGGGTCGAGGTGGGCCAGGCGACCCTCGAGCAGCGCGGCGGCGCTGGTGCCGGCCAGCCCGCGGAAGCGCTCCTCGCGGAGCAGGCGCTCCACCTCCTCGCGGACCACCCGCTCGGCTCGGGCCTGCTCTCCGTGGAGCCGGTCGCGGTTCGCCTGCGAGGCGGCCTCGAGGTGATCCATGGCGACCACCCGCACGCCCGGGTGGGCGTCCACCTCGGCGTCGACGTCGCGGGGCATGCCGAGGTCGACCA
>JAWLGW010000444.1:0-5946 GCA_041690735.1 Planctomycetota bacterium | reverse complement strand
GACGCGGCCGCCGACGTGGTGGCGTGGCTGGAGGCGCGACCGGAGATCGGCGCGGTGATGAGCTACGTGGGCATCATCGACGAGCTCCGCAAGCTGTTGCCCCAGGCGGGCCGGGCGCAGGCGGCGACCTTCGTGCTGCGCGCCATGCCGCAGGAGTCGCTGGAGCCCTACGTGGTCGTGCGCCCCACCTCCGTGGGCGGCCGCGAGATCGCGCCGTTCTCTGCCCTGCGCATCGTCTCGCGCGCCCGGGAGACCGACCCCGAGCTCGACCGGGCCCGCCTGCTGGGCGACCTGCAGGCCTTCCTGCGCGAGCGGTTTCCCCAGCAGCCCTCCGGGGACGCGCTGGAGGAAGCTCCGGGCGCCGCCCCGATCCGGGCCGAGGTCACCGGCATGTTCGTGCTCTACAACAACATGCTGCAGAGCCTGGTCGGCAGCCAGGTGGTGACCAGCCTGGTGGCGGTGAGCGCGATCTGGCTGATGCTGGCGCTCCTGTTCCGCAACGCCTTCGCCGCGCTGCTGGCCCTGATCCCCAACCTGCTGCCGATCACCGTGGTGCTGGGCGCCATGGGCCTGGCCGGGATCCCCCTCGACATGGCGACGGTCATGATCGCCTCGGTGTCGATGGGGATCGGCGTGGACTGCGCGATCCACTACCTGTTCCGCTACCGGGAGGAGATCGGGCGCGACGGCGACGTGGCCGCGGCGATCCGCCGCTCGCACGGCTCGATCGGGACCTCGATCCTGTACACCAGCCTCACCACCGTGGTCGGGTTCTCGGTGCTGGTGTTCTCGGCGATCCTGCCCAACGCCTACTTCGGGGTGTTCACCGCCTTCGCCATGGTCGCGGCCCTGTTCGCGATGCTGACCCTGCTGCCGGTGCTGATCAGCTGGTTCCAGCCCTTCCGGGCCGCCATGCGGGCTGGCGCGGAGCAGGAGCCGCCAGCCGCGGGGCAGGCGGCCTGACGCAGGAGACGGCTCGACGGCCGAGGCGCTCCTTGGCGGTGAGACTTGCTCTCCTGTCAGCCCGGCGTCCGCGCCCGCTACGTGCTCGCCCAGCCCGCCGGCTGGACCTGCTTGCCGTAGGCGGCGCCGCTCTGCGCCCACCACTGCTGCCAGGCGGCCGCGTCGTCGCCGTGGTTGACGCCGGTGATCCCGGGCAGCGCCTCCAGCGCCAGCAGGCGCTGCTCGTCGAGGAAGGTCATGACGTGGGCCCCGACCGTCATGAAGGTCTCGTGCGGCGCCGCCGCCTGGACGCAGAACTCGGCCAGCATGGCGGTGTCGAGCAGGCGGACCAGGGTGAGCACCGCGGCGGGCGAGCGCTGCTCCACCAGCGCCTGGAACACCAGGTGGTCCACCTCGACCGCGTCGGCCCCGGTGCGGGTGGAGGTGGGGTCGTCGATCAGCAGGTCGGAGAAGGTGAGCCGCGCCTGTCCGAGCTCGAGGACGTCGCCGTCTCGCAGCAGGCCCACGTCCTGGCGGTTGCCGCCCAGGGTGGTCCCGAAGCGGCTCCCCAGGTCCTGGAAGGCGAAGCGGGCGTGCAGCCGGTGGATGCGCACGTGCTGCCGCGACACCGACCGCTCGGGCACGGTCACCTCGGCGTCGTCGGCCCGCCCCACCACCCACTCCTCGCCCTCCTCGAGGAGCACCTCCTGCTCCGCGGGCTTCTTCTTGTTGGGCTGCACCACGAGCTTGCCCCGGGCCCGCGTGCCGGGCGGGCGAAGCTGGCGCGGGTAGCGGGCGCGGCACTCCAGCCACCAGGCGATCCAGGCCTCGGCCGAGGCGCCCAGGTTCTCCTTGGTCTGGGAGAACAGCCGGTCCGCCAGGCGCCACACCCGCTCCTGCGCCAGGTTCCGGGCCCGGTCCAGGGCCCGCTCGACCGCGTCGGGGGCCACGCCGACGGCGGCCAGCGCCTCCCGGCTGGGCTCCAGCCCCAGCAGCGAGACGCTGTACGGATCGAGGGCCTCGAAGCAGCTGACCAGGGCCCGGGGGTGGGCCGCCTCCATGAGGGCGGCGGCGAGCAGGCCGTTGATCACGAACGGCGGGGCCGCGCTCTCGGGGGGCTCGCCGTCCTCGCTCACCGGCGACAGCCGCTCGCTGGGGCGGTCGATCCGGTCGGAGGGCCTGCCGGTGCCGCGGGCGCGGGTCAGGTTGCCGAGCACGAACCGGTAGCGCGGCCCGCCCTCCCCCAGCTCCACCTCGTCCTTGTCGCGGAGCACGATCTCCTCGATCGGCCGGCTGTCGACGCGGACGCCGCCGCCGGCGTCGCGCATTACGTAGCCGCTCGAGGTCCGCTCGACCGTGGCGTGGTGAGCCGCCAGTCCGTCCAGCCGCAGCTGCACGTCGCCGCCCGAGCCGATGCGGTGCGAGTCGCTGCCCACCAGCGCCAGGCGGTCGCTCCTGGGGTCGCCGTCGATCCGCTCCAGCCGGGGCACCTCGGGCGGCTTGTCCTTCAGGATCCGGTCGAGCTCCGCTCCCACCGCTCGGGCCGAGGGGGGCCGATAGGCGCGGTCGCGCTCCAGCAGCTGCGCCACGAGGTGCTCCACCGCCGGGGGCACCTCGGGCACGCTCCGGCTGAGGGGCTCGTAGGTCCCTAGCTGGATGGCGTGGGAGTAGTCCGCGGGCGTGCGGCCGCGGAAGGGGGTCCGGCCGGCGACCAGCGTGTAGAAGGTCACCCCCAGCGCGAACAGGTCCACCCGCTCGTCGACCTCGTGGTCGCCCCACTGCTCGGGGGCCATGTAGGCGGGGGAGCCGAGGATCATGCCCGCCTGCGAGATCGCCTTGCTGTCGAGGGACTTCGCCAGGCCGAAGTCGAACACCTTGAGCATGCCGCCCGGCGCCACCAGCACGTTCTGGGGCTTGATGTCGCGGTGGATCACGCCCTTCTCGTGGGCGGCGGCCAGGGCGGATGCGATCTGCTTGATCGCCCGGGCGGCGCTGCGCCAGGAGAACTTGCCCCGCTCCTCGAGCATGCGCTCCAGGGTGGGCCCCTCCACGTACTCCAGCACGATGTAGGGCTGGTGGTCGGCCGCCTCGCCCGCCGAGACCACCTTCACGATGTTGGTGTGGCGCAGCCCCGACATGAGCTCGCCCTCGCGACGGAAGCGGCTGAGCCCCCGCTTGTCGTCGCTCTTGGCGAACACCTTGATCACGTAGTCCCGGTCCAGCGTCTCCTCATGGGCCGCCCGGTACACCTTGCCCATGGCGCCCTCGCCCACCAGCGCCTCGGCGATGTAGCTGCCGAAGCGCTTGCCGACGTTGGGGTCCCCGGCGCCCTGGCCGGTCTCGGTGAGCATGCCGAGGAGCGTGCGCCCCTGATTGCGCGTGATGATCTGGGCCCGGAACAAGGTGGTGAGGAAGCCGCCCAGGTCCCGGTCCGCATCGGACGTGTCGTGGCTGGGCGGGCGCTCCGCCCACTCGCGCAGGTAGGGCTCGAGGACCGCCTGAGTGGCGATCCCCAGGTCCTCAATCGTCTGTGCCGCTCGGCGGATGAGCTCGTCCACGATGATCGGTAGGCTGGAGGAAGGAGGATCCTAGCACGATGCCCAGGGGCCGAGCCCACCTCACCGCGCTGTTGTTGCTGGCCTGCGGGACGCCCTGCTGGGCCCTCCCCGAAGACGCCCCTCCCCGATGGTGGACCACCCCCGCGGCCCGGGAGGAGGCGGGTCGCGTGCTCGAGCAGGTCGGCGAGCTGATCCGCACCTCGGAGCAGGGGGACGCGCGCCCCGCGGTCGCGGCCCTGCGGGACGCCGCCTGGGTGGTGCGGCGGCTGGCGGCGGTGCGCCTCGAGCTGCTGGGGCTGCCGGGCGAGGTGGCCGCCGCCCTGCGGTCCCGGGGGCGTCCCGGGGCCGAGGCGCCCCCGGCGGACTGGCCGCCGCTGCGGCAGGCGGAGGCCTTCGCCTTGACCCGCGAGGCCGAGCCGCTGGCGGTCGACGCCGTCGGGCGCGGCGAGGCGGCCCGGGTGGTGGCCCACCTGACGGCGACGGCGCTGCGCGAGGCGGGCGAGGCGCCGGCGGCGGCGCGGCGCCGAGCCCTGGAGGCGCTGCTCGCGCTGCGCCCCGCGTTGCCCGACGCGGAGGACCGGGGCGCCCTCGCCGAGGCGGTCCTGGGCCTGCTGGGGGCGGACGAGCGGCGGGAGCTGGCCGCGGGCGGACGCGAGGCGACCGCCCGCGGGGGGCGCGCCGTGTTCCGGTGGGTGGAGGAGAACGCCGCCTATCTGGCCTGGCGGCCTCGCGCGCGGGCCTTCATCGTCGATCGGGAGGCGCGCGCCGCCCGCCAGCCGACCGACGCCTACCGCGCCCGGCGCCCCTGGCCCGAGGAGCAGTAGCAGCCGGGCGGACTGCGGCGCCGCGCCCGCGTCAGCGCCGTCCCCTGGCGCGGTCTGCTGCTCCCGAACCGGACCGCCAGAACAGGCGGTAACGCTCGGTCCGCCGCGTGCGTGGTGGGCGGCGGGAGGTGACCGTGACCGACGTGTCAGCGCCGCCCCGTACGGCCGCGGCTCCGCCGACGGGCCCCGCGGGCTGGCGATCGCTGTTCGCCCACGACCTGCCCGCTTCGCTGGTCGTGTTCCTGGTGGCCGTACCCCTCAGCCTCGGCATCGCGCTGGCCTCCAACGCGCCGATCATGGCGGGGCTCATCGCCGCCGCGGTGGGCGGCCTGGTGGTGGGCGCCCTGGCGGGCGCACCCCTGCAGGTCAGCGGGCCCGCCGCCGGCCTGGTCGTCATGGTGTTCGCGCTCACCGAGCAGCTCCCCGACTGGCGGGCGGTGTGCGCGGTGATCGCCCTGGCGGGGGTGCTGCAGCTCGTCCTGGGGCTGCTGGGGATCGCGCGGTTCGCCCTGGCGATCTCGCCCGCGGTGGTCCACGGGATGCTCGCCGGCATCGGGATCCTGATCGCGCTCAGCCAGGTCCACGTGGTCCTGGGCGGCGGGCCCCAGAGCTCCGCCATCGAGAACCTGCGCGACCTCCCGGCCCAGCTGATCGGGATGCACGGCGCCTCCACGGTCCTGGGCCTGTTCACGATCGCCCTCCTGCTCGTGTGGTCGCGGGTCCCCTGGGAGCGGGTCCGCAAGGTCCCGGCCCCGCTGGTGGCGGTGCTGGCGGCGGCCCTGCTCGCCCTCGGCCTCGGCCTCGAGGTCGAGACGGTCAGCCTGACCGCCGACGACCACGTGCGCCCCGTCGAGCGCGGCCACCTCCTGGCCGACCCGCCCGACGCCGCCCCGGGCGACGAGGGCCACCTGCTGGCCGCGATCCAGCTGCCGCGCTGGCCCTCCTCGCTGCCCTGGCCCGCGCTGCTGCAGGCGGTGTTCGCCCTGGCGCTGATCGCCAGCGTCGAGTCCCTCCTGTGCGCGGTGGCGACCGACCAGCTCCACGAGGGGCCCCGCGCGAACCTCAACAAGGAGCTCATGGCGCAGGGCGTGGGCAACACCGTGTCCGGCATGCTGGGCGGCCTGCCGGTCACCGGGGTGATCGTGCGCAGCTCGGCCAACATCGACGCCGGCGCCCGCACGCGCTTCTCGGGCATGCTCCACGGGGTGTGGGTCCTCCTGTTCGTCGCCCTGTTCCCCACCCTGGTCGAGGCGATCCCCAAGTCGGTGCTAGCGGCGCTGCTGGTGTTCATCGGGGTCCGCCTGGTCAAGCTCGATCAGGCCCGGGTGCTCAACGACCACGGCGAGCTGCCGATCTACCTCATCACGATCGCGGGGGTGGTGGCGATCGACCTGCTGGTGGGCGTGGCGATCGGCTTCGCCTTCGCCCTGGCCCGGCTGCTGTGGCGCCTCAGCCGCATGCGCATCGAGGTCGAGGAGGGGAGCGCCGACGGCATCCGGCCCTGGCGGGTGACGGTGGACGGGTCGCTCTCCTTCCTGGGGGTGCCCAAGCTCGTCGAGGCGCTGGGCAAGATCCCGACGGGCGCGCAGGTCGAGATCGACATGGCGATCGACACCCTCGAC
>JAWLGW010000443.1:0-5952 GCA_041690735.1 Planctomycetota bacterium | reverse complement strand
GGCGACGCGCTGGGGACGCGCGTGCGGGTCCGCGTCACCGGCGTCAACGACCGCGGCAAGCTGGTGATCCGGCGGGCGTGATCGCCGCGAGGGTGGGCGCCGGGGCGCCTCCGCCGACAATGAAGGAGCCGCAGCGACAGCCTCCTCCGCCGCCCTCCCGGCGCTGCGCCGCTCCCGGATAGGATCCCCCCCTCTCGCCTTCCCGCTCAGGTCTCAGCTGCATGCCCGCCCCGATCCCCGAGCTCTCGCTGCTCCCGGCCCTCGCCCTGATCCTGGTGGTGGGCGCGGCCGCCCGCTGGCTCGCATCGCGGCTCAAGCTCCCCGACATCCTCCTCCTGCTGCTGGCCGGGATCGGCCTGGGCCCGGCCGCCGAGCTCGCCCTGGGGCAGGCGATCCTGCGCCCCGATCACCTGTTCGGCGAGACCCTCCAGCCCCTCGTCTCGCTGGCCGTGGGGGTGATCCTGTACGAGGGCGGGCTGAGCATGCGGCTGCACGAGCTGCGGGAGTACGGCCACGTCCTCCGCAACCTCGTCAGCGCGGGCGCGGTCGTCAGCTGGTTCCTGGCCGCCGCCTTCGCGTACCTCCTGGGCCTGCTCCCCTTCGAGCTGGCGCTGCTGCTGGGCGCCATCCTGGTGGTCACGGGCCCCACGGTCATAGGGCCGCTGCTGCGCAACATCCGCCTGCAGGGACCGGCGGCGCCGCTCCTCAAGTGGGAGGGGATCGTCATCGACCCCATCGGCGCCACCCTGGCGGTGCTGGTGTTCGAGGCGGTGCAGCCGGGCAACGGCGCGGCAGCGCCACAGCAGGCGTTGCTCGGCTTCGTGAAGACGGCGCTGGTCGGGACGATCACGGGCGCCCTCGGCGCGCTGCTGCTGTCGGTGCCGCTCCGGCGCCACTGGATCCCGGACTCGCTCGAGAACGGCGCCTCGCTGGCGCTCATGGCGGTCACCTTCACGCTCAGCAACAGCCTGCAGCACGAGTCGGGGCTGCTCGCCGTCACCCTCATGGGGTTCGTGGTGGCGAACACCGTCGCCGAGCAGCACGTGCGCCACATCGTCGAGTTCAAGGAGAACCTGCGCGACATCCTGATCCCCGGTCTGTTCGTGGTGCTGGCCGCCTACCTGCAGGCCTCCGACCTGCAGCGGGTCGTCGGCTGGCGCCTGGGCGCGTTCCTGCTGCTGCTGATCCTGATCGTGCGCCCGGCGAGCGTGTTCGTCTCCACCCTCGGCTCGAAGCTCGGCCTGCGCGAGCGCGCGCTCCTGGCGTGCATCGCCCCCCGCGGCATCGTCGCCGCCGCCGTGTCGTCGATCTTCGCCCTGGCCCTGGTCAAGGCCGGCCACGAGGAGGCGCGCACCATCCCGGCCCTGACCTTCGCGGTGATCGTGGTGACCGTGTCGGTGTACAGCCTGCTCGCCGTGCGCCTCGCCCCCGCCCTCGGCCTCTCGCAGAAGAACCCGCAGGGCCTGCTCATCCTGGGCGCCGCCCCCTGGATCCGCGCCATGGCGAAGGTGGTGCAGGAGGAGGGCGTGCCGATCCTGCTGGTCGACAAGAACTTCAGCAACGTGACCGAGGCCCGCCTGCAGGGGCTGAAGGCGATCAACGCCAACGCCCTGTCGGACTACGCCCTCGAGGAGCTGCCCCTGGGCGGCCTGGGACGGCTGCTCGCCCTGACCCCCAACGACGAGGTGAATAGCCTGGCCGCCCAGCGCTACGCCGAGGCCTTCGGCCGGTCCGAGGTGTACCAGCTGCCGCCCAAGAGCGAGGGCTCGGAGCGGTACGCGCCCGCGCACAAGCACCCGGTGCGGTACGTGTTCGCGGACGACCTCACCTATCAGGAGGTCGCCGAGCGCTACGGCCAGGGCGCGCAGCTCAAGGCCACGGCGATCACCGAGGAGTTCTCGGTGCGCGACTGGGACCGGATGTACGGCGCCAGCGGCACCAAGCTGTTCCTGATCGGCAGGCAGGGGGGAGACGTGCGCCTGTTCACCACCGACCGCGCGCCTCCCGGCGCGCCAGGCGACACGCTCGTCGCCCTGGTGTCGGGGAGCGAGGCCGCCGAGGTCGCTCGCAAGAAGGGGTCGCGTCGCATGGCGCGACGGCGCGGCAAGGAGTCGCAGCTGGTCGCCCGCCAGGAGGCGCCCACCGAGGACGACCTGGAGCCCACCAGCACGGCGCCGGGAGACGACGGGGCGGCGCCGCGCGCCGAGCGCTGACCCGGCGTGCGCCGCCCCGCAGAGCGGCCGGCGCGCGTTGGCGCCCTTGTTGGCGCCTGTTAGATTCCTGCCAGACCAAGGGGCACTACGTGAAGCTGGGTCCGCTCCTGAGACCAGACGACGTGTTGGTCGTGAGCTCGAGCTCGTGGGGCGAGGTGGCGCGCGCCCTCGCGGAGCGGGCGGTGGTCGACGCCCCCGAGGTGGGCGCGGAGGACGTCGTCGCGAACCTGGAGGGGGCCAAGATCCCCTGCCAGGACGGCGTGGCCTTCCCGCACGCGCGGCTGCCGGGGCTGCGACGCACGGCGCTGGTGGTGGCGCTGGCCCCCGCCGGCGTGCAGGTCGCCGGCCAGCGGGTGGACCTGGTGTTCCTCCTCACCGGCCCCGCGGACGCAGCCTGGCAGCACCTCAGCCTGCTGGCGCGCGTCGCGCGCCTGTGCAACCGGCCCGGTGTGCTGCGCCGCCTGCGCGCCGCCTCCGACCCCGCGACCCTCCTGGCCCGCCTGCGGGAGGAGGACGCGCATGGGTGACGAGGCGAGCGAGGCCTCACCGGACGAGGAGCGGCACGTCCTGCTGGTGGTCATCCTCGACCGCCCCCAGCTCCTCGACGACCTGCTCACGGGCTACCTCGACATCGGCGTGCGCGGCGCGACCGTCCTCGAGTCCCGCGGCATGGGCTCCATCGTGCGCCAGGACATGCCGATCTTCGCCGGGCTGGCGGGGCTGTTCCCCGAGAGCACCGGCAGCCGCACCATCCTGTCGGTCCTCCCCGAGCGCCTGGTGGACGACGCCTTCCGCCTGGTCGAGGAGGTGGTCGGCAGCCTCGACAAGGCGAACTCCGCGGTGTGCTTCACCCTCCCGGTGGGACAGTTCCGAGGGATTCGCCGCGGGTAGCGGCGAGCAGCCCAGCTCGTGAAGGCCCTGCTCACGGTCGCGGTCCTGGTCGTCCTGGCGCTGCTCGTGTCGAGCCGCCGCCTGTGGCGGCTGCGCCGCAGCCGCCTGGGCGCGGTCGTGGTCAGCGGCGGGTGGCTGCCGGTCCTGCTGGGCTTCCTCCTCGGACCCCGGATCACCGGGCTCGTCGACCAGGTGACGCTCCGCGAGCTGAGCCCGCTGCTGCAGCTGTGCCTGTGCTGGGTCGGCCTGCTGGTGGGCTTCCAGCTGCACCGCCGCCTGCGCGAGGTCCTCCCCCCGCGCGCCGCCGCGCAGGCCTTCACCGACGCGCTGCTCAGCCTGCTGGTGGGGGGCCTCGCCGCCTACCTGGTCCTGGGCGACGCGCCGCCGCGAGGGCGGCTGACGGCCGCCGTCCTGCTCGGCCTGTGCACGGTGAGCTGGATGGCCGACGCCTGGAGCCTCCGCGGGGACGGCTCCCCGGGACGCCGGGCGACCGACCGGCTGCGGGCGACGTCGGGCCTGGGCTCGGTGCTGGCGATCGCCGGCTACGGCCTGCTGTTCAAGACCTGGGACGCGCCGCTGGCGGGGGCGAGCCCGCTCAGCGTGGCGGCGAGCATCGGCTTTGGGCTCGCCGTGTCGGTGATCGTCGCCCTGGCCGCGGGCCTGCTGTGCGACTGGCTGGTCAGGCTGGCCGAGCAGCGCGAGAACGAGTTCCTGGTGGTCCTGCTGGGGTTCACCGCCTACACCGCCGGAGCGGCGGCGGCGCTGGGCTACTCGCCGCTGTTCGTGGGGGCGCTCACGGGCGCCGTGGTGATCAACCTCCGCAGCCGGGTGCTCGACCGGCTCAAGCGGGTAATCTTGGCCGCCGAGCAGCCGTTCGCCATGGGGCTGCTGCTGCTGGCGGGCGCCATGGCCGACCCCCGGGTGGGGGTGGTCGGCCTGCTGCTGATCGCCGCGCTCCTCGGCGCCCGCCTGGCCGTCAAGAGCGCCGTCGGCGCCTGGGCCTTCCGGCGCGAGGCGCGGGAGGAGGGCGCGCCCTACGTGGCGGTGGGCCCGCTGCGGCAGGCGCCCCTGGCCCTGGTGCTCCTGGTCGGGTTTCACGCGGCGACCCAGGGCGGGGCGCTGGGCGCGGGCCTCGACTCGGGTCACCTGCTGGCGATCCTGATCGCCGTGGGCGTGCTGGCGGACGGGCTGGCGGTGGCGCTCGCCCTGCGCGCGGCGCGGCGGGGGGCGACGGCGTGAGGCTGGTGCTGAGCCTGGCCGTGCTCCTGGGGCTCGCGCTGCTGGTGACCGCCGCCGGCGGCCTGGGGGCCGACCACCTGCGCGGGCGCAGCCTGCTGTCGATCGGGACCCTCCTCCTGACCGCCTGGCTCGCCGGGCGAGCGGTGGACCGGGTGGGCCTGCCCAAGATCAGCGGCTACCTGCTGCTCGGCCTGCTGGTGGGGCCGTCTGCTTTGGGGCTCGTCACCAAGGACCAGCTCCCGCACCTGCGGTTCGTGAACGACCTGGCGGTGTCGCTGATCGCCCTCACCGCCGGCGGCGAGATCCGCTTCGACTGGCTGCGGGGCAAGGTGCTCCGGATCACGGGGCTGGTCCTGTTCGACGTGGCGGTGATCCTCGGCGCGGCGGTGGCGGCGGCGTTCGTCCTCGGCCCAGCGATCCCGTTCCTGGCGGGCGAGTCCTCCACCAGCTTGCTGGTGGCCGGGCTGCTGGCCGGCTCGGTCATGATCGCCAACAGCCCCACGGTGGTCATCGCCATGATCGCCGACTACCGCGCCCAGGGCCCGCTGAGCCAGACGACCCTCGCCCTCACGGTGTGCAAGGACCTGGCGCTGATCGTCCTGTTCGCGGCGATCCTCATGCTCTCCCGGGGCCTGACGGCGGGCGAGCCGCTCTCGGGCGGCTTCCTGGCCGCGGTGGCGGTCCAGCTGGTGGGCTCCTGCCTGCTCGGGGTGCTGGCCGGCATGGGCATGGCCCTGTACACCAGCAAGGTCGGGGCCCACCTGCCGTTCTTCCTGGTGGGCTGCTGCATGCTGATCGCCCTGATCGGCGAGGAGAAGCTGGTGGTGGCCGGCTCGGCGGTCCACCTCGAGCCGCTGCTCATGGCGCTCACCGCCGGCGTCGTCATGGAGAACGCCTGGCCCGAGCGCAGCACCCCCGCCTTCCACACGGTGGAGGAGATGAGCCTCCCCGTCTACTGCCTGTTCTTCGCCCTCGCGGGGGCCAAGATCGACCTCGGGCTGTTCGCGAAGCTGTGGTACCTGTCGCTCGGCCTGTTCGCGCTCCGGCTCACCGTCGTATGGGCCGGGATCTCGGGCGGGGCCTGGCTGGTCGGGTTCCGCGAGCGCTGGGCCCGCCTCCTGTTCCTGGGCCTGATCCCGCAGGCGGGCGTGTCCTTCGTCCTGGTGACGGTGATCGCCACCAGCCTCAGCGAGGTGCCGTGGGCGGCCGCCCTGGCCAACGTGATCATCGGCGCGATCATCCTCAACGAGCTGCTGGGGCCGCTCGCCTTCCGCTACGCCCTGGTCAAGAGCGGCGAGCTGCCGGGTGAAGCAGCCCCCGCCGGGGCAGAGGCCGGCGCCTCACCGGAGTGAGCGAGGTCGTGGGACGGCCTCCCGCGCCGGCTCGTCCGGCTCAGAAGCTCTTCGACCAGGTGAGCAGGAAGGTGTGCCCGTCGTCGCCGCCGCGGGCCACGTCCGCGCCGAAGGTGTACGCGAACTGGACCTGCGACTCCCACAGGCAGCCGGACGTGCTCGCCACCGAGTAGCTCTCGTCTACCTCGGGGTCGAAGTCGATCGGCTGCCCCGGGTTCGCCACGTCGGGGGTCTCGATGTACAGCAGCGACACCCGC
>JAWLGW010000442.1:0-5957 GCA_041690735.1 Planctomycetota bacterium | reverse complement strand
CCCGCCACGCCGGCGCGCAGGGTCGGGGTCGAGGGCCCCACCAGGGCCAGCACCAGCAGCAGCGCGGCGCTGGCGAGCGTTCGCTGCGCCAGCGGTCGGAGCCCCGCCAGGCGCAGCGCGGCGAGGGCCAGCCCCGCCAGCAGCCCGACGGGGAGGCCCGAGATGCTGAGCAGGTGGAGGGCGCCGCCGGCCTCGAAGGCGCGGCGATCGGAGGCCGGCAGCGGCGCGCGCTCGCCCAGCAGCGCCGCCAGGACTAGGGCCCGGCGGGCGGGGTCGCGGATCGCGCGCTGCAGGCGATCGCGCAGCCAGGCCCGCGCGCACCCGAGCAGCGCCGCGACCCCCCGACCCGGGCGCACCTCGACCACCTGGCTGGCGACGAACCGCCAGGCGGTCCCGGCCCGGCGCGCCTTGCGCCAGCCGTCGCCGCCGTCCTTGCCCGGCGGACGGGGCGCCACGAACCTCCCCAGCGCCACCAGCCGCGCCCCCGGACGCAGGGCGCCCACCGCGCTCACCCCCTCGACACGCACCCGCTGCGCTCCGCTCCTCACCAGCCAGGCCCGGCGAGGGCCCGGCCCGAAGGCGACCTCGCTCACCACCGTCCCCGTGAGCCGGCAGGGTCCGGGGACGGGAGCGCCCGCGACCGGCCGCGGCGGGAGGCTCGCCACCTCGAGCGCGGCCCCCAGCGCAGCCAGGCCCCCGACGGCGAGCAGCAGCGCCGCCGCGCTCGCCGAGCGGCGCCACAGGAGCGCCACCAAGGCGCCGAGGAGCAGCAGCGCCCAGTCGATCGGCCCGGCCAGGGGACCCAGGGCGGCCCCAGTCAGCGCGGCGAGCGCCAGCGGAACCGCGGGTCGGCGGGGTGGCTGGCGGTTCGTCACGGCTCCTCCTGTCCACCGCGTTGTCGGGTTGACACGGCACCTGGAAACGGCGTTGCCGCCCTGGCCCGAGGCGAAGAGCGTAGCCAGGCCCGAACGAAGCACAAACAGAATCCCGGTAAGAGGCTGTCCGTGCGCTGCTTGCGGCGTCAAGTCGCTGGCCCCGGGCGACACCCGCTCGCCCTGGCCTGTGCTTTGTTAAGGAGGGAGCAGCGCCGCGAGGTGCGGCGCGTATCAACAACAAGACTCCCCGGTGCTGGCAGGCGCCCGAGGCATTCGCCTCGGGCGTCTGTCGTTTTTGGTCGGCTCCTCGCCGGCGCTGCGTCGCAGCGACCCCGTCGCTGCCGTATGCAGCACGAGACGCAGGGCGACAACGCCGTTGCCGGGAGCCAGGGTGGCTCGGGGGCCGGCCTTCCCCTTCACGCGCTGACGTGCCACGAGTTGAAGATCACGGGCCGCGGCGGCCGGCGTGGCCCCTGCTTTGTTAGGGAGGGGATGGCGCCGCGCGGTTGCGGCGCCTTCAACAACAAGACTCCCCGGTGCTGGCAAGCGCCCGAGGCTTTCGCCTCGGGCGCTTGTCGTTTGAGCACCCGAATCCGGGTGCTGCTGATCGAGTCGGCGGGGATCTCGGAGCCGGGTCAACGCGGGCTGCGATGGGACGCTCTGCCGTTCAACCTTGCTCGACCAGGCGCCGACTCGCCTCGCTCGTGACCGATCGACGGCCAAGTAGACTTCCGGCAGCAGAGCGGCGAGGAGTCGATCGTGGAGGAGTATCAGCGGCGCTTCAACTACACCGCCGAGGACCTCGCAGCGAATCGCGCCGGCGAGCTGAGCGACAAGCAGCGACTCGAGCTGAGCCCTTCCCCGTACAGCGACATGCTCGGGTCGCTCTCCTGTGCTGCCATGCTCTTACCGTTCGTGGTGTGGTTCGCGGTGTACGGAACCTCCGGACCGGACTGGCTAGCGATTCCAATCGTCATGTCGCTGCTCTTGCTTCCGGTCTTCCTCGGCTTCGCGATCTTCTACTCCCTTCAGCAGCGCAAGTTCCTTACAGAGCCTCCCTCGCTCCCTCTCAACGCGTACCGCGGGCCGATTCGCCTGGAGATCGAGCGCTCGGGCTGGCGCGAGAGCGAGCAGACCTCCCACTATCTGCTGCTCCGCGACGGCGAGGGACGAGAAGGCAAGTTCGTCGTCACCGGCGACGACTACCGATTTCTGGAGCGCGAGAGCGCAGAGAGACCCGACAGAACCTTCGAGGCGTACTGGACCCTTGAGCCGGTGGCCCGCCAGAGGGAGCTGCTCAGCCTGGCCCCCGTGGACTGCCTGTCCGATGAAGGAGTCCGCTCGGGAGCGGACGAGCCGCCAGGCACAGGCAGGTGACGCTCGAGGACCTCGAGCAGGCCCTGCCCGCGGTGAGGCCCGAGGCCGTGCTGCTCTCGACGACGCGCGACCGAAGCAGACGAGCATGGAGCCCAGGACGGCGATCAGCCCCAGGACCACCAGCACCACGCCGGCGAAGCCGGCGATCAACAGCGGGCTCAGCCCGCCGGACGCGCCCTTCTTACCGTTCTTGCTGCGCGGCGCGGGCTTGCCGTCGGCGCCGCGAGCGGGCCAGATCGAGGGCTCGCCCGCGTCGATCGGGAAGCCGCGCTCGAGGGCCTCGAGGTCGCGGATCAGCGTGTCGACGTCGGGATAGCGGGCGTCGCGGTCCTTCTCGAGCATCTTGCCCAGGACCCGCCGGTACGCGTCGGCCAGCTCGGGGAAGTGGACCTCGGGCGGCTTGAGCTGGTCGTGGGCCTTCGAGGAGAGGATCTCCAGGGCCGAGAAGCCGCGGAACGGCTGCACCCCCGTCAGCAGGTAGTAGAAGGTGACGCCCAGGGAGTAGATGTCGACGCGGCCGTCGATCTCCTTGACCCGACCGATCTCGGGCGCCATGTAGAGCGGCGTGCCGATCATCGCCCCGTCGGCGGTCAGCTTCATCTCGCTGTTGAGGTCCTTGGCCAGGCCGAAGTCGGTCACCTTCACCACACCGCTGGTGGTCACCAGGATGTTCTCGGCCTTGATGTCGCGGTGGATCACCCCCGCGACGTGCGCCGCGCGCAGGCCCTGCGCCACCTGCAGCGTAATCTTGACGGCGTCCGGCGGCGCCTGCCGCCCCTCGGTGGAGATCTTCTCCTCGAGGTTCTGGCCGTCGATGTACTGCATGATGATGAAGTTGAGGCCCTCGCTCGTGGTCCCCACGTCCTGGACCGAGACGATGTTGGGGTGCTCGAGCTTGGCGGCGGCGCGGGCCTCGCGGAAGAAGCGCTCCACGGTGCGGGGGTTCGCCGCCGAGTCGGGCGGCAGGATCTTGACTACCACGTCCTTGCGGAGCGACTCGTGGTGGGCGAGGTAGATCGCGCCCATGCCGCCGGCGCCGATCTTGGCGCTGATCCGACAGCCGCCGATGGTCTGTCCGATCAGCGCGTCGCCGTCGGGCGGCGGGGTGTGGACCGCGGTGGCCGAGTGAGCGGAGATGCGGGCGCTGTCGTTGGCGGAGAAGGCGGGCGCGGGCGCCGCCCCTGCGGGCGGGCCGCCGCGGCTCATCCAGCTCCCCTGGGTCGAGGTGCTGTTCGCCGCCCCGCCGCCGGGGGCGAACCCCGCCGGCATGGAGCCCGTGGCCTTGATCGAGTTGATCCGCTGCTGATAGGCCAGGATCTCGTTGACCTGCTCGCGGGACAGCACGCCTTTGTCGAGCAGGATCTCGCCCAGCGGCTTCCCCGGCTCCTGAGTCCGCTGGTAGTGCAACGCCCGGTTGAGCAGGTCCCGGGACACGAGGCGCCAGTTGAGCGCGATCTTCCCGAACAGCAGATCGGACCGTGGGTCGGGCATGATCTTCGACTATAGCGTTCGGCCGAGCAGGCTGCACGGGGGGCGACGATGGGTCCCCTGGCGCCCGAACCCGCTCACGCGCCCTCCGACCGCCGGCTCGCGCGGACGTCGAAGCCGCGGCTCTCCGAGTGGCTGAACTCCCGCTTCACGGCCAGGATCTCGGAGAAGGAGCCCTGCAGGGCCGTCACCAGCGTCGGGTCGAAGTGCCGCCCCGCCTCCTGGGCGATGATCTTGAGCGCCTGCTCGACGCCCAGCCCGGCCCGATAGGTGCGCGGGGTGGTGAGGGCGTCGAACACGTCGGCGACCGCCGTGATGCGCGCAGGCATGGGGATCGCCTCCTCGGCCAGCCCGTCGGGATAGCCGCCGCCATCCCAGCGCTCGTGGTGCCCGCGCGCGATGACCGCCGCCGCCTCGAGCAGGCTGCACCCCGTGCCGCCCAGCATGGCGGCGCCGCGCGCGCAGTGCTCCTTGGTGCGCTCGAACTCGGCGTCGGTGAGCTTCCCCGGCTTGTACAGGATCTCGGCGGGGATCCCGATCTTGCCCACGTCGTGGAGGGTGGAGGCGAGGGCCACCTCCTCCACCTGCGCGGGCTCGAGGCCGACCGCCTGGCTCAACACGCGGACGTAGCCGAACACCCGGCGCACGTGCCCCGGCACGTCGTCGTCTTGCACCTCCGCGGCGGCGGACAGGGCGAACAGCACCTCGCGGCGCTCCACCCGCAGGGCGGCGAGGGCGCGCAGGTGCCGCAGCAGGAGGCCGGCTTGCGCGGCCAGCGCGCCCGCCATCGCGGCGCCCGCCTCGTCGATCCCGCCGGGCGCCGAGTGCGTCAGCAGCAGCACCGCCGCGGTCCCGGCCTCGGCGCGCGCTCCCCGGCCGGGCGCGCTGACGGGCACCGCGATGACGGCCCGACTGGCGGTGCCGAGCGCGTCGTCCACCCGGGCGTCGTGGCGCAGGCCGTCCGGCAGCGCCCGCACGTCGGGCGCGACCACCACCTCCCCGGTGGCGGCGGCGCGCCCCACCAGGGAGGCGTCGCGCCCTGCGGGCAGCGCCTCGACTGAGAGGGCCGCCAGGCGCGCCGTCTCGACCCGATCGTTCTGGGCGTGGGTCAGGCGCAGGCCGTCGCCCTGCGCCTCGAACAGGTAGGCGGCCTCGGCCGCGGCCAGCCGCTTGGCCTCGGACAGGACCTGCCCCAGGAGCGCCTCGGGGTCCTCGGCGGCGGCCAGGCTTCGGCCCGAGTCACAGAGCGCGCGGAGACGCGACCGGAGCGCGCCCTCCTGCTGGGCTGGCTCCATGCCGTCAACCAGGCAGCTTGCCGTCGAGGACGAAGAAGTAGACGGCGAAGAAACCGCCGATCAGGGTGCCCGCGGTGAGCAGCGCCACCATGACGGCCAGCTTGACCTTGGAGCCGGTGTCGTCGTGCCGGCGGCCGCGCGGCTCGCGCAGCTCGTCGGGCAGCTTGAGCGACCCGCTGGCGGCCGCCTCCGTGGACATGGAGGGCACGAAGGGCCCCGAGGGCTCATCGTCCGGCTCGGGCCCGGGCTCGGGCTCGGCGCGCACGGCGGGCTGAGGAGCGGCCGCGACGGCGACCGGCTCCGGCTCGGGCGGGGCGGCGACGGCCTGCGCGGCGGCCGCTTCGCGCGGCTGCGGCGCCGTCTGCGGCGTGGTCGGGGCGGCGTTGGGCGAGGAGCCCGAGCCCCAAGCCGCCGCGGGCTTCGCCGCCGCCTGGGGCTGCTGCGCCTGCCCCTGCTGGGAAGGCGCGCGCCCGCTGCCGTCCTCGGGGGCCAGGGCCGGGCGCTGCGCCCCGTCCAGCTCCGCCCGGTGGCTCTGGAACAGCTGCTCGATCTTCTCGGCCAGGTCCCGGGCGCTGGCGGGGCGCTGGTCGGGCTGCTTGGCCAGGCACGACAGGACCAGCTGATCGAGCACCTGCGGCAGGGACGCGTTGTGGGCCGAGGGCGCCTGCGGCTGCTCGCGCATCAGCTTGATGATCGTCTCCATGGGCGTGCGGCCCTTGAAGGGCGGCTTGCCCGTCAGCAGCCAGTACAGCGTGCCCCCCAGGCTGTACACGTCGCTGCGGGCGCTGACGTTGCCGAAGGCTCCGCCCGGCTGCGCCTGCTCGGGCGGCATGAAGTTGACCGTGCCCATGATCGTGCCGGGGGCGGTCAGCTGCACGTCGGACTGCTCGTCCTTGATCAGGCTGAAGTCCATGAGGACCGG
>JAWLGW010000441.1:0-5960 GCA_041690735.1 Planctomycetota bacterium | reverse complement strand
CGCCTCACCACAGCGAGTGCTGCACCCAGCACCTGGGCGCCTGCTCGGTCCACGCCTGCGGCGGCAAGGAGACGCGCCCGTTCACCCGCCGGGCGGCGGCGCGGATCGTCCTCCGCGCCGGCAGCAAGGCGGTGGGCCACGCGCTGGAGGAGGCGCGCGACCGCCTGGGCGCCAAGTCGATCGTCGGCCTGCTGTTCCTGTCCATGGCCGTGGTGGCGGTCGCCACCGGCTGGCTGGCGCGCCCCTACGTGCCCACCCTCGCCGGCCGGATCGAGGTCGCCCTGGTGGGGGTGTTCGCGGTGCTGACGGTGTGGATCGCCGCCCTCCTGTATCGCGGGGACCGGCTCCACGACGACCTCGAGGTCACCGTCGCCAAGACGGAGCTCTCCGCCTACTACCGCCGGCTGTGGAGCGGCCTGACCGGGGAGGACGGCGGCGCCGGCCGGGGCTGCGCCGACGGGTGCAACGGCTGCAGCGGCATCGACGGCGAGGGGGCGGCGCTGCTCCTGGTGATCGGCCTGGTGGTCGTGGTGCTCCTGGCCCTGGGGCCGCTGGTCGCCTGGATCGCCGTGGAGCTGGTGTACCCGATCCTGGCGCTGGCGATCTACGGCCTCTTGTACGGCGCCCTCGCCCTGGCGGTGCACGCTGGCGACGCCTACCGGGGGCGCCTCCTCCCCAGCGTGGCGCGGGGCGTCGGCTTCGCGGCGCTGTACGCGGGCCTGGTGGCAGGGGTCGTCGAGGTCGCCCTCTGGCTGGCCGCTTAGCCTGTGTCCGTGGACGCGAGGTTGCGGAGACTCGAGCGCGCGGTGGCCGCCGGCGACGTCGACGCGACCCGTCAGCTGGCGCGACGCTGGCTCCAGCGGGGGGACCTCGAGGTCGCTTACCTGCTCGGCTGGAGGGCTGGGGCGGGGGGCGCCGAGCAGGAGGCGCTGGGGCAGCGGCTCGCAGGGCGCCAGCGCCAGACGCTCGAGGCGCTGGCGAGCCGCCCCAGCGCGTTCTCCGTCGCCCTCGACGCCCGGCGCCGCGGCGCCCGCGTGTGGAGCTTCGATTGGTGCTGGGTCAGCGTGGAGCGCGCGCGGGCGGCTGGCGCTCCGGTGCTCGCGCTCCGGGCGGAGCGCGCCCTGGACGCCGACCGCCTGGCGGCGGCGGTGCGGGGCCTGGGGACGCTCGTGTCGCTCGAGCTCGCTGGAGGCGCGGCCCCGCCGCTGACCTCGGCGCTGCAGGGAGCCCGGCTGCTTGGTTCGCTGCGCCTCCGCGGGACGCCCGTCACCGCGCGGGAGCTCGACCGCCTGCGTCCATCCCTCCCCTCGCTGGTCCACCTGGCGCTGCTCCCCCACGAGGCCGAGCGCCGGCGGGTGACCGACGGGCAGCTCCGGGCGCTGGGCCGGTTCCCTCGCCTGGCCCGGGTGGAGCTGCGGGAAGGCACCGGCTTCGGGGCGGCCGGCGTCGCCGCGCTGGCCCGGGCGCCGAGCATGACCTGGATCGAGGTCGAGGGCTGCACCCTGCGACGAGCGTCGCTCCAGCGCGCCGTCCGCGCGGCCGGAGGTGACGTCGGCTTCGGCTCGCCCTCCGGGGTGCTCCGCGGGCTGCTGCCCTGGCCCCTCAGCGTGGAGGTCCGCCGCCTGTTCGACCTCGCGGACGACCCAGACCCCACGGCGCGGCGGGTGGCCCGCGAGACCAGCCGGCGCCTGCTGCTGAGCGAGGACCAGGAGCTGGCGCTGCGCGCGGCGGTGCCCCTCCTGAGGGTGGGGTTGACCCGAAGCCCCGTTGACCTCACCTACCGGGCGGTGGTCGCCCTCGCCGTCCGCGGCATCGAGATCTCACCGCTCCTGCCCGACCTCACCGAGGCGGCGCGCCGCGAGGGAGGGCTGGCAGAGTGGGCGCTGCGGCGCTGCGCCCTCCTCGGCTGGGACCTCAGGCCTTGCTTGGCCGACGACGAGGGGGACGACCTGCGCCGCCTGGCCGAGGCGTATTCGCGCGCCCCCGCCGACGTGCGCGGGGCCCTGAGCGACCCGACCCCGTGGAACCTGCCGTCGGTAGAGCTCCGCGAGCTCCACCGGGCTGTCGAGCGAGGGTTGGCCTCGGGGGACACGGCGCTGCGGGCGGCCGCGGGCGAGGCGGCCCTGGCGCTGAACCGGAAGGGGCCTGAGGTCCTCTCCTTCCTCATCCAGGCAGGCCTGGGCGGCGACGCCCGGGCCCTGGCGCAGGTCGCTCCGCTGCTGCACCGCGGACTGCCCCTCGCTGCTGACTGGCTGAGGCGGCTCGCCGCCTGCTTGACCGCCGCCCACCCTGCGGCCCCCGCGGCCGGTCAGATCCTGTGGACGGCTGCGCGCCGGGGCCACGACATGGCGCCCGCGATCGAGCGCCTGCAGGGAGCGGCCGCCGGCTCCCTCCGCTGGGGCGTGGACGGCCCGTCTCCGGCTCTGGCCGCCGTGCTCGGCCGGCTGGGCGCTGTCGAAGCGCTGCCGCCGGGGGTCTCGAGGACGCCTCGCCACGGCCACGGCGACGAGGAGCAGCACCCCCGCCGCTCTGGCCGCACCTGCGGAGCCTGCGGCAGCGCCGACACCGTCTGCATCTTCTCCGAGGCCTTCGGCAGCAACGCAGGCGGCGCCGAGGTGTGGGAGTCGCGCTGCCTCCGTTGCGGGCTCTACACCCACGAGACGCACGAGTGGGGGTAGGAGGGACCTCTCCGGTACGAGCCCTCCGGAAGGAACGGCGGCGCCTCGGGAGGTCCCGAGGCGCCGAGGGGCGCCTCCTCCGCTTCCACGCCCGCGCCCTCTCGTTCGCCCACGGGGCTGGTGGCGGCGGTGGTCGAGCTGGCGCGCCGGCTCACCAGCCCGCTACCGCGCGTGGAGGAAGTGGAGCATCCGGTCGCCGTGGGCCGAGGCCACGAACCCTGACTCGGTCCGGAGCTGGCCCAGCCGGATGAGCTGGCCGGTGGCCGGGTCCTTGGCGTGGACGGTGTAGATCACGCTCCCCGCCGGGACGCGCCGAGCGAGCTCGGTGCGGAAGTCGGCGCGGGTGTCCGGCGCGAAGTGGACGGACGCCGGCTGGAACACGAGCTGGTAGGGCGCCCTGGGGGAGGTCACCGCCGCTCCGCTCGGGCTCACGGCGGCGACGTGGTCGACGCTGCGGCGAAGGGGATCGGCGATCCGGCGGGCGAGGCGCGCGAACATCTTGATCGCCAGGTTGCTCGGCTCGGGGATCACGGTGCTGGGAGCGCGGGCGAAGAAGTCCCTGCTGGCCTGGCCGTCGAAGCTGGGGATCGCGTGCACGTTCCGCGACGGCTGGCCGTCCACGAACAGCTTGAGGCCGATCCCCGGCACGTACTCCTCGTCGTCGACCGCCAGGCTCAGCCGGACCAGCCCGGGCGTCCGGTGCGCGAACAGCCCCGTGAAGCCATGCCCCGCGACCGGCTCGAACACCACCTTCGCGACGGCGCCGTAGGGGTGGAAGATCTTGGTGCGCGGCGTCCGCTCGTCGGCGCCCATGTCGAAGGTCTTGCGGAGCCCCTTGAGGTTCAACGCCCCCAGGGTGTCGCGCAGGGTCTTGCCCACGCCGGCCCGACCCAGCCGGGGGAGCCGGTAGTACGGGATCGCGGCGGTGGCGCCCCACAGCAGCCCCTGCTTGGCCACCGCGGGCAGCGCCTCGTACGCCGCCCCTTCGGGTGGCGCGCCCGTCCGGGTGCCCCAGAAGGTGAGCGTGACGCCGCCGCGCGTCAGCGTGCCGTCCACCCGCTTCCCGAAGGCGTCGAACGTGACCTGCAGCCGCTCGAGGTGCGACTCCCCCGGTCGCCGCTCGAGCCCTTGCACGAGGCCCTGACGCGCGTCGGTGAGCGCTCCCACCGCGCGACCCTCGACCCGCGTGAGGGTGCCGTGCCGCTCGACCTCCTCGCCACCGATCATCAGGCGCAGCGCCACCTCGACCTGCGTCCGCTCCACGTCGAGGCACACCGTGCCGGTGAAGGCGCCCCGCTGCGGGTCGAGGCCCTCGACGGCGAACTGGGCCTCGGGCGATGCGGCGGCCGCGGCGGGGATCAGCGACAAGACGACCAGGAGAGCGGGCGCGGAACGCGCCCGCCGAGGGTGGGGGTCCATGAGAAGCTCCGAGTGCTGGGGCGAGCGCGAAAGCGCGCTGCTCGCCGTTGGCGCTCCCCTCCGCAGACGACGCGCCGATCGCAACTCCTGGCGAACCGGTCTCACCGGTACAGGGACGGGCCCGCGTCCCGTTCACCCGTCGTCGAGTGAAGCGAGCTTGAAATGGGAGCCCGCGCCGCGGAGTGCCGCGGGCGAGTCCTGCGCCCACGCCCGCATCCGGAACGCGAGAGCGGCACTTCGGTGTCGCCGAAGTGCCGCTCTCGGTTGGGCGATACTGGACTCGAACCAGTGACCTCCTGCATGTCAAGCAGGCACTCTAGCCAGCTGAGCTAATCGCCCGTGAAGAGGGGCTGAGCATACCCAGGGGCCGGGGGAGGGTCAATCCCGGAAGGTGAGCGCGCGGCGTCCGCACGGGGGCGCCCGTTCGGGGGAGTCTTTGAGACAGAGAGGTAGCCATCGTTTCGGCGAGGGGATAAGGTCTTCGCCCCTCGGGCTCGCGCCCTGAGGTCTACGCTACAGGGGTGATCGACCATGACTCCAAGGTCCTTCTTGGTGCTCCGCAAGTTCGTCCGGTCGTCGCGGCCGGTGTGGGGGGCGGCGACCCTGCTCGTCCTGGGTGCGGCGGCAGCGGGCTGCGACTCGAGCAGCGGGGGAGGGGGTGCAGCTGCGGGCTCCACCGCGTCGCCGGGCAGCACCTCGCCGGGCAGCACCTCGTCCGGCAGCACCTCGTCCGGCAGCACCTCGTCCGGCAGCACCTCGCCGGGCAGCACCTCGTCCGGCAGCACCTCGTCCGGCAGCACCTCGTCCGGCAGCACCTCGTCCGGCAGCACCTCGTCCGGCAGCACCAGCGGCGCCGCCCCGTCCGCTGCCTTGAGCGTCACCGGCGTCACGCCGAGCGAGGGGCCCGTGGAAGGTGGAACGCCGGTCGTGCTCGCGGGCAGCTTCCCGGCGGCCGTGACGGTCTCCTTCGACCGGGTGGCCGCGCCCGGGGCGGTGGTGGTGGCGCCCGATCGGGTCGAGACCGTGACCCCCCGCGGGGTCTTGGGGTACGTCGACGTCACGGTCGCCGACGGGAGCGGCGCCGCCGTCGTGCTGCCCGGAGCCTTCCGCTACACCCTCCCGCCGGCGGAGCTCATGAGCGCCACGCCCGTCGGGCCGACGCAGGTCCAGCTCCTGTGGCGTGACCGCTCCAGCGGCGAGACCGGGTTCCGCATCGAGCGCGCGCCGCCCGGCGGGTCCTTCGCCCCGGTCGGCGTCACCGCGGCGAACGCCATCACTTTCACGGACACGAGCGCGAGCCCCAGCGCCGATTACGAGTACCGCGTGGTCGCCGAGCAGTCCTTCGTCCCGACCGGTGAGGCGCCGCCGTCGGGAGCAGTGCACGTCACCACCCCACCCCCCGCCCCCAGCGCCCCCACCGGTCTGACCGCGACCGCCACCGGATCGACCGAGGTCGCCCTGAGCTGGACCGACACCTCGACGACGGAGAGCGGCTTTCGGGTCGAGCGGCGGGCCGCGGGCGGGCTGCTGGGCACCGCGGCGCAGCTCGCCGCGGACGTGACGACCTTCACCGACCGCCACGTGCAGCCGGGGGTCACCTACGAGTACCGCGTGATCGCCTTCAACGCCGGCGGCGGCAGCGCCACGCCGCTCGTCTCGGTGACGCCGCTGGCCCCCCCGAGCCCGCCGGCGGCCCCCGCCGCCCTCACGGCGACGGCGCCGGCTCCGGGACGCGTGGAGCTGGCCTGGACCGACGCCTCGACCAACGAGGACGGCTTCTGGGTCGAGCGGCGCCTCGTCGGCGGGACCTCCTCCACCCGGCTCGCGCAGCTCGCGCGAGACGCCGTCGCCTACACGGACACG
>JAWLGW010000440.1:0-5963 GCA_041690735.1 Planctomycetota bacterium | reverse complement strand
CCGCGGATGGGTTCTACGAGTGGGAGAAGCAGGGCAAGCAGAAGCTGCCGCTGTTCTTTCGCCGCCCCGACGAGGAGCCCCTGGGCCTGGCCGGGCTGTGGGAGCGCTGGCGGGGGCCGGCGGGCGAGGTCGCGTCGTGCGCGGTGCTGACCACCGCCGCCAACGCGGTGGTGGCGCCGTATCACGACCGGATGCCGGTGGTGGTCGACCCTGAGGACTACGCCCGCTGGCTCGATCCCGACTTGCGTGAGCCCGAGGCGGTGGCGGACCTGCTCGAGCCCCCTCCCGACGACCTGCTGGAGGCGCTCCCCCTCGAGCCGGTCGTCAACGACGTGCGCCGCGACGGGCCGGAGTGCCTGACGCCGCGCGCGACCCTGTTCGGCGCCTGATGCCCGCCCGCCCGCTGCCCGCCCGCCGGGCCGTTCCGGCGCTGCTCCTGGCGACGCTGATTGGTGTGGCGCGCGGCGACGAGCCCGTCCCCTTGCAGGGTTGGAGCGGCGAGCAGGCGCCGGCGCCGGACGCGCTGCGGGTGAGCCCGCCGCTCGACCTCGAGGTGGAGCCGCCCGGCACCCTCGGTCCCCGCGCGCGCGAGCTGGCGGCCGCCGGCTCGTTCGACCAGCTGGCGCGGCTGCTGGCCGCCCGGGCGCGCGACCCCGAGCTGCGCGGGCGCCTGCTCCGGGGCGGGCGCGCCGGAGCGGCGCTGCTCGGCGCCCAGGAGGACGCCCGGCGCCGGCTGCTCGCCCTGCCGGCTCCGTCGCTGGCGGTGTACCAGGGCGAGGTCCAGCGCGTGATCGAGGAGCTGAGGTCCGCCCAGGGCGCCCTGGACGCGGCCGCCCTGCGGGAGCGTCGGGGCCGGTTCCCCGGGTGGGCGGGCGCCCCCGAGGCGGCCGCGCGCCTGGGAGACCTGGCGCTGGAGGAGGGGCGGACCGAGGACGCGGCCGCCTGGTGGCGCCTGGCCGTCAGCGAGGCGCCGGCGCTCGCGCTGCAGTCGCGGCAGCTGGCGCTGCGTGCGCGGCCGCGCTGGGATCCGACCCGCGCGGGAGCGGTCGGCGGCGAGCGACGGGCCGCCGTGGTGCCGGGGCTGGCGTGGGCGCGGCGGGTGCCCGCGGGCGCGCCCGGCGCGCCGCCGCGGCGGGCGGCGACCTGCGATGGGGAGCGGGTGTTCGTCTCGGCGACCGACGGGGTGCTCGCCCTCGAGACTCGGTGGGGGCGCGTGGTGTGGAGCGAAGGGGTGGCGGGGCTGCCGCGCGCCCGGCCTCCCGCCGAGCTCCTGCTGTGGGAGGGGCGCCTTATCGCGCTGCACCGGGCGGAGCTGCGCCTCCTCGACCCCCGCTCGGGCGAGGGGGGCTGGCGGGTCTCGGTCGAGGCCCTCCTCGGCGCAGCGCCGGGTCAGGCCGAAGAGGGGCTGGTGCGCGCCGCTCCCGCCGAAGGGCTGGTGGTCGTGCTCGGGCGGGTGCAGGGCGAGTGGGTGCTCGCGGCGGTCGGCCCTGACGGCGCGCTGGCCTGGCGGACCCGCCTGTGGCGCCAGCGGAGCGCCCGGGGCGTGACCCCCGTGGAGCCTCGCTTCGTGGCCGATGGCGACCGCCCGTGCCGCGCGGACGACTGCCCCGGGCCGGAGCTGCACCCCGAGCGGAGCCGCTGGCGTCCCTGGGCCCAGGCGGACGATTGGCGCCCGGTGCTCGACGACGGGCAGCTGGAGTGCGTGGGCCCCTGGGGGGTCGTCACCGCCGAGGGCGTGGTGGCCGCGGTCGATCTGCTGAGCGGCGGGCTGGTGTGGGTGCGCGCTCGCTACGGCGGTCGGGCCCTCGGCAGGGGCGCCGTCCGGGTGGCGCTGCGCGCCGAGGCCCACGGCGTCCTGGCGCTGACCGCCACCGGCGCGCTGGTGCGGCTCGACCCGCTGGACGGTCGCGAGCTCCCCACCGTGGCGGTGGGCGAGGAGCCGGGCAGCAGCTACCTCCTGTGCGCGCGCCCGCTGCTGGTCGGCTGGGAGGGGGGCCGGCGCCTGGTCAGCGGCGAAGGGCTCGAGCTGGGTCCCCTCGACGCGACCCCGGTCTGGGCCGGCGGAGGGTGGGGTCCCCTGGCGGCGGTGCCGACCGCCGAGGGGGTGGTGTGGGTGGACGCCAGCGGCGCGGGGCGGATCGGCCGCAGCGACTGGCCGCTGGGGCCCGCTCGGGTGCGGATCGCCGCGGGCGTCGCGATCGCCGTCAACACGGAGGGGGTGGCGGCGCTGGCGCCAGGGCACGCTCCCCCGCCGCCGCTGCCCGAGGTGGCGCGCTCTGCCGCCGAGTGGATCACGCTCCTCGATCACCGCGACTGGCGGCGGCGCGAGCGCGCGCGGGAGGCGCTGCGCGAGCAGCTGCGAGGGCCGGCGCCCGCCGACACGGCGACGCGGCTACGCGAGGTGTGTCAGCGGCCGTCGAGCGTGGACCTGCTCATCAGCGCCACGCAGCTG
Organism: Planctomycetota bacterium; assembly: GCA_041690735.1. GTDB lineage: Bacteria > Planctomycetota > J058 > J058 > J058 > JAWLGW01. The sequence continues at coordinate 3,511 of JAWLGW010000440.1, read as the reverse complement.
CTCGACGGCCTGGAGGCGCTCAACCGCTGGCGCCGGATCCTGCCCGACGCGGCCCACGCTCTGCACGAGCAGCTGGCCTGGGGTGAGGGCCCCCGGGACGCGGCGCCGCTGGTCCCGCTGCTCGGACCGGGCGAGGCGCCCGCCGCCGCCCTGACGCAAGAGCTGCGCCGCCGCGCCGACCCCTCGATCCGCCAGGCGCTCACGCTGCTGCTCCTCCACGCGGACCGCGCCGCGCGCGGCTGGCTCGTGGCGCAGGTGCGCAACGCCATCGATCCACGCCTGGCCCGGGCCGGCGCCGACCTGCTGGTCGCCTACGCGCGCACGGGCGGGAGCGACCGGGCCTTGCGGCTGCTGCTGCGCCAGTGGGACGCGACCAGCCCCGTGGTCCACGCGGTCGTCCTGGCCGGGGACGAGGCGCTGTGGGAGTCGCTCCGCCCGCGCCAGCTGGGCTCGGTCTCGCTGGCCGAGGTGCGTCAGGGCCTCGCGTTCGGCCGGGTGCCCGTGCCTCCTGCCGACGTCGGGGGGCTGCAGCAGGCCCTCCTCGAGCACCTGAGCAGCCGATGACCCGCCCGCTGTCCGCCGTCCTCCTCATCGCCGCCTGGACCGCGGGCTGCGTCGGCCCCAGCGCCGGCGTGGCGCACGACCTCCCCGAGCTGCCGCTGCTGCAGGGGCCGCGGGCGCTCCTCCGCAGCGACCTGTCCCCCGCCGAGGCGACCGACGCCCTGGCGCGGCTCGAGGCGCTGGAGGCCGCGCTCGACACGGCTTATCCCTTCGTGCCCGCGCCGGGGCCGGCGACCGTCCCGCGGGTGCTCGTCCTGAGCGACCCGGCGCGGTTCGCGCTCGTCGCCAGGGAGCACGGGGTCGCCGCCGACGCCGGGGCGTTCGTGTGCACGCGGGGAGAGGTGGTCGCCGCCGACCGCCCCGAGGAGGCCGCCGACGCGCCGCCCTATCCGCTCGAGCCGCCGGTGCGCCCGCTGGCCGCGGCGCTGCTGCGGCGGCGGCTGCTGGCGACCTACGCCGCGCTGCCGGCCACCTGGCTGGAGGAGGGGCTGGCGGCGGCCTACGTGGACCTGGTGGCCGACGACGCCCCGGCGCGGGCCGCCACCCGGCGCCGCGAGCGGCTCCTCGACGCGTACCTCCCGCTGTTCCTGGGCGGCGAGCCGGCCCTGCGCCGGACGGTCGAGGTCCGCGGGCGCGACGCCATGCAGCGCTTCGGCTCGCGAGCGCTGGCCTGGGCGGCCGTGTCGTTCCTGCTGGCGGCGCCCGAGCGCGCCGCGCTGCTCGCGCGCGCCCTCGAACAGCAGGCGGCGCCGGGTGCAGCAGGCCCGGGGGACGACGTGCTGGCGGCGCTCGACGGGCTGGAGCCGGCCTTCGAGGCCTGGCTGCAGGCGGAGACGATCGCAGCCCTGCTCGAGGCGGTGCGCGCGGCGCCCCACCCGGTCGACCGGTGGGAGTCCGCTGCGGCGCTGCGGCTGCTCGCCAACGTCGACCTCGACGCGGAGGCGGAGGACGTCCCGCGCGCCCGGCAGGTCGCCGCCACCCCCGCCCTCCTCGAGCAGCACCCGCCGCCGGTGCGGTTCCTCGACGCCTACGCCGAGGAGATCGCCGCCGTGGCCTCGGCTCGTAACCGGCTGCGCGCGATGGCGTCGCTGCGGAAGCGGGTCGCCGCCGAGCTCGAGCGCCGCGTTCAGGGCTACGGGCACCCGGCGATCGAGCGCGCCCGGGCGCAGGTCCCGCGGGCGCTGCAGCGACGCCTGGCGGAGTAAGGCGCGGGCGCGATTCCTGCCAGAATCGAGCAGGATCTCGTCGCTTAGCGACTAAGGCGGCGTCCAGGAACAGCTCCAGCAGTCCTTGTCGGTGACGTTCTGACCGGGCTCGAGACCGTCGCGCTCGCGCTCGTGGTCGACCCCGACCACGACCACGAGCGCGCGCGCGAGCGCGAGCGTCAGCCGCCCACGGCGCAGACCGAGCCGGCGGGCTCGGCGGCGGCGTCGACGGCGCCGCCGACGGCGCACACCGAGCCGCCGCCAGCGGAGCAGGTCGCGCCGGCGGCGGCGGCGGCGCGGTTCCAGGGCGCCTGGAGGAGCATCGTCGCCAGGCCGCAGGTCCCGGTGGCGCCGGCGAAGGCCAGGCCCAACCCGAAGAAGCCCGCGATCACCAGGAACCAGGGGCTGACCAGCGCACCCAGGGCGCTGCTGCTCGCGACCGACAGGCCCACGATCAGCTGCACCTGCCGATCGACGCCCAGGTGACGCTTGCCCTCCTTCAGGGGGAGCTTCGCCCGGCGCCAGCCGACGATCCCGCCCTCGAGGACGCGGGCCTTGCGTCCGTGCCGCAGCAGGGTCTGAGCGGCGAGGGTGGCGCGCACGCTGGTGCGGCAGATCACCACCACCTCCTCCTCCGTCGGCACGTCGTCCAAGCGCAGCTCGAGCTCGCCCAGGGGGACGTTGGTGGCGCCCTCGATGTGCTCGCTCCCGAACTCGAGGGGGCTGCGTACGTCGAGGAGGAAGGGCCGGGCCCCGCCCTCGTGCAGGGCCGCCAGCTCGCTCACCGCGAGCGTGACGGACTCGGCCTCCTCGGCCAGGTTGAACCGCAGCATGGCGCTCATGTTGGCCGGCGGGTTGCCCTTTACGTCGAGGCGCGCCACCAGCCGCTCACGATCGCGCTCGGCGAACAGCGGGTTGTGCTCCTTCTCCCGGCCGATCGTGCTGTCAGGCTTGCCCACGTAGTCGTGGCCCGGGTGGACGACGGTGGTGTCGGGCAGGCGCTCCAGGGCCCGGAAGGTCTCGTACAGGTCGCTGGCGCTGCCGCCCATGAAGTCGGTGCGGCCGGCCCCGCCGACGAACAGGGCGTCGCCGGTGAACAGGTGGTCGCCCGCCAGCAGCGCCAGCGAGTCGGGCGTGTGGCCCGGCGCGTCGAGGACCTGCACCTCGCCGCGACCGAGGGGCAGCACGTCGCCGCCCGCGACCCGGCGGGCCGGCGCCTTGAGCTTCGAGCGCCGGTGGGCCAGGAGCTCGCCGCCCTCGCGGCTCACCAGGCGGCGAGCCCCTGACAGGTGGTCGGCGTGAGTGTGGGTGTCGACCGCGTAGCGCAGGGTGGCGCCCAGCGCGCGCAGGCGCTCCCGCACCTCCTCCACTTGATCGAGGCGCGGGTCCACCACCAGCGCCTCGCGGGAGTCGGCGTCGACCACGACGTAGCTCACACAGCCGTCGCGGCCGTGCTTGATGGTCTGTACGGTGATCGCGTCCTTCGTGATCGCGCTGTTCGGTCGGGGCATGGTTCGCTCCTCCTGGGCTACGGGAGGAGAATATAACCATTAGGTTATCTGGTCAAGTAGCAGGGCCGTGCGAGTGTCCTGACGACGAAGTCCGTCTTCAGGTCGCTCGAGAATCGAACCGCAGAGAGCGCAGAGAGTCGCTGAGGTCTTCTCTGCGATTCTCTGCGCGCTCCGCGATCTCTGCGGTTCGATTCTTCTGAATCGATGGGTCACACGGTGGGCTCGAGTGTCAGG
>JAWLGW010000439.1:4119-5966 GCA_041690735.1 Planctomycetota bacterium | reverse complement strand
CCCAGCCGGAGCCCGCCAAGCCCGAGCCCGCCAAGCCCGAGCCCGCCCAGCCCGAGCCCGCCAAGCCCGAGCCCGCCAAGCCCGAGCCTCGGCCCGCCAAGCCCGCTCCCACCCAGCCGGAGCCCGCCAAGCCCGAGCCCGCCAAGCCCGAGCCCGCCAAGCCCGAGCCTCGGCCGGCGGTCGAGCAGGTGCGCCCTCCCACGCCCGCGCGCGTCGCTGCGCTGTACGGCGCCAGCAATCGGTTCGCGCTGCGGCCCGCCGCTCGCCTCGTCGCCGGGGATCGCTTCGCCTTTCGGGCGGTGGTCGAGCAGGAGCGCCCCGCGCCGCTGCGAGAGGTGCGCTGGCGTCTGATCGCTCCCGCCGGGGCGGCGCTGCCCGCCTTCGACCGCGTCGCCTCGGGCCCCGCCGAGGCGGGCCGGCGCACCCTGTTCGTCGAGGGGCGGCTGCCGCGCGACCTCCCGTCGGGGCGCTACACGGTCGAGCTCTCGGTCGCCTTGCCGGAGCACGCGCCGGTCGTGCGGCGCGCGGCGGTGGAGGTGGCGCTCCCCGACCTCGAGGTGCGCGACGTGCGGCTGGCGGCGCCGAGCGGCGAGGCCCCCCGAGCGGGGCAGGTGACGACGCTGCGGGCGGAGTACACCGTGCGCGGCTCCGCCGCCGGCCCCGCGCGCCGCGTGGCCTGGCGCCTCACGGACCTGGCGGGCGCCGCGGTCGCGGGCACCGAAGGGGCGCAGCGCACCGGCGGCGGCGAGGAGGGCGCCTTCGCGTTCAGCCGCCGGCTGACCCTGCCGCGCGACCTGCCGGCCGGGCGGTACGTCCTGTGGGTGGAGGTCAGCGCGGGCGAGGCGAGCGCCCTCGCCTCGGCGCCCGTGGAGGTGACCCGGTGAGGGGCCGGGCGCTGGCGCCGGCCCTGTGGCTGGCGCTCGTAGCCGCGGCGGCGAGCGCCCCCGCGCCCGCGGCGGCGCAGGAGCGCGCGCAGCCCGGCAGCGCGCTGGAGCTCGGCCACCGGGCCTACAAGGCCAGGGACTTCGCCCGCGCCGCCCGGCACTACGCGGCCGCCGTCGAGGGCGCGCCCGAGGGCTCCCCCCGGCGCGCCCAGGCGCTCCTGTGGCTGGGTCGCGCGCACCTGGCGGCGGGCCAGGCGGCGGCCGCCCGCGAGGCGCTGGAGGAGGCGGTGCGGGCGGCTCCCCGCGAGGCCGCGCCGCGGGTGTACCTGGGCCGGGCGCTCCTCGACGAGGGGCAGGCGGAGCGGGCGGTGGCGGCGCTGCGCGGCGCGACCCAGGTGGCGCCCGACGACCCGGGGGTGCTGTTCTGGCTGGCCCGGGCGCACCGCGCCGCTGGCGAGCCCGACCAGGCGGTGGCGCCGCTGCGCCGCCTGCTCGAGGTCGACCCGAAGGGCGCGCCCCCGGCCTTCGAGCTGGGGCGGACCCTGCTCGAGGCGGGGCGGTCCGCCGAGGCGGCGCTGGCGTTCGCCGAGGCCAGCCGCCGCGCCCCCGACGACGGCCCCCAACAGGCCCAGGCGCTGGGCTGGCTGGGCGCCGCCCGCTTCGAGGCGGGCGACCTCGCCGCCGCCAAGGAGGCGCTGCAGGCCAGCCTGAAGCGCGACGACCGCCCGCCCCTGGCCCACTACTGGATGGGGCGCGTGCTGCTCGAGGAGGGCGCCGCCGCCACGGCGGTGCGGGCGTTCGCCGCGGCCGTCGAGCGCGACCGCAGCGCCGACGAGCCGCGCCTGTGGCAGGCCCGCGCGCTGGTCGCGGCGGGCCACCCCGACCACGCCCTGCGCAGCCTGGAGCGCGTCGCCCGCACCACCCGCTCGGCGGCGATCGTCGCCGCCTACGGACGCCTGCTGG
>JAWLGW010000439.1:0-4109 GCA_041690735.1 Planctomycetota bacterium | reverse complement strand
AGGCCGGCCGCCCCGACGAGGCCGCGGTCGCCTTGCGCCGCGCCGCGGCGCTGGCGCCTGACGACGCACAGGTCCTGCGCGACCTGGCCGCCGCCTACGCCGCCCTCGGCCAAGCCGACCTGGCGCTGCAGGCGCTCCAGCAGGCGGTGCAGGCCGACCCCCGCGACCTCACCGCCTGCCGCGCCCTGACCCTGGCGCTCCTGGAGCGAGGTCAGGCCGTCGAGGCGCTCGAGGCCTCCCGGCCGCTGATCGCCCCCGGGCAGGAGCCGACGCCCGCGGACCTGGCCCTGTGCGGGCGGGTCGCCCTCCTCAACGGCCGCGCCGAGGACGCGGTGGCGCTCCTGGAGCGCGCCGCGAACGGCCTCGACGCCGCCGACCTGCAGGTCGACCTCGGGGTCGCCCTGGGCGCCGTGGGCCGCGCCGGCGACGCGGCGCAGGTCCTGGGGGCCGTCCTGAAGGCCCGCCCCCGCGATGCCCGCGCTCTCGATCACCACGGCCGCGCCCTGTTGGCCCTGGGTCAGACCGAGGAGGCCGAGCGCGCCTTCCGGCGCGCGCTCGGGCTCGACTACGCCCGCCCCACGCCCCACCGCCGCCTGGCGGAGCTGGCCCTGGCTCGGGGCGACTTCGAGACCGCGCGCCTCGAGGCGCGCCGCGCCGCGAAGCTGGGTCCCCGCGACGCGCGCTTGCGAGCCAGCGTGGCCGCGATCCTCGAGCGCACCGATGGCGTCGCCGCCGCCTACCGTCATGCGCTGGCCGCCACCGTGCTCGACAAGACGAGCGGCTCCTACGCCCTGAACGCCGCGCGGCTGGCCCTGGCTGTCGACCGCGCCGCCGAGTGCCTCCAGCACGCCGCCCAGGCGCGCGAGCGCGGCGCCGACGTCCCCGCCGCCGACCTGCTGGCGGGGCAGGCCCACCTGGCGCTCGGCCAGCACGATCCGGCGGCGCGCTCCTTCACCGCCGTGGTCCGCGCGCGCCCCGAAGAGGTAGAGGGCTGGCTGGGTCTGGGCGAGGCGCACCTGGCCGCTGGGCGCGGCGGCGCCGCCGCCGCCTCGGCCGCCCGGGCCCTCGACCGCGCGCCCCACGAGCCGCGGGCCCACGCCCTGCGGGTGCGCGGGCTGTTCGCCGCCGGCCAGCGGGCCGCGGCGGACGAGGCCCGCCCCGCCTGGGTGGCGGCGGCCTTCCCGCAGGTCGTCGACACCCAGCAGACCCGCGCCGCCCGCGCCGAGGCGATCCTCGACCTGGCCCGCCGCCGCCGGGAGCTCGCCCTCGATGACGCCCTGCTGGGGGAGCTGTACCTGCTGCGCGCCGGCCTCCTCGAGGAGCGTGGCGACCTCGCGGGCGCCGCCGCCACCCTCGGCTGGTCCGAGAAGCGGACCCCCTGGTCGTATCGGGTGGCCCTCGCCGCCGGCGCCCTGGCGGAGCAGCAGGGCGACGCCGCGCAGGCCCTCCGCGCCTTCACCGCCGCGGCCGACCGGGCGCCGGGCCGCGCCGCGCCCGCGATCGCCGCGGGCCGGGTCCACCTGCGGCGCGGCGAGGTCTCGGCGGCGCTGGCCCGGTTCGGCGCCGCCCGGGCCGCCCAGCCCAAGGACTCGGGAGCGGCGCTGGCCCTGCTGCGCCTCCTGGCCCTGCGCGAGGAGACGACCGAGGCGGCGGCGCTGCTGGAGGTGACGGCCGCTCACCTCGAGCCCGAGGCCAAGCTGGAGCTGCGCGGCTCGCGCGACTTCGCCGCTTTGTGGAGCCTGCCCGCCTTCCGCCGCGGGATCGGCGAGCCCCTCCCCGGCCTGCGCCCCGAGGGGCGCCTGCCCGGCGCCGCCCTGGGCCCCGGCGGCGAGGAGCGCCTGCTGGAGGGCGCCGGCCCCTACACGGCGGCCGGCGAGCTGATCGAGTAGGCGCGTGGAGGCGCCGTCGCCGCTGCGCCACGCCGCGTTGCGCGTGCTCTTCGCCGGGCTGGCGCTGGCGGCGCTGTGGATGGGCCTGCTGGGGGTGGGGCTCGCCACGCGCGGGCTGCGAAACGTCACCTCAGGCAGGCTGCTCGTGTTCGCGCTCGCCATGGCGGCGGTGGGTCTGACCGCAGGACCCGCGGCCTGGATCGAGCGGGCGTATCCCGCCGGCGTCCGCCGGGGCCCCGTGCACCCCGCGCTCCTGGCGTTCGGGGCCAGCTGGCTGGCGCTGGCGGTCCTCCCCTATCAGGTCCTGCTCACCGTCCGCGGCTTCGCCCGCGGCGTGGCGCCGGGCGCCCTGTTCCTGCGCGAGCTCGAGGTCGGGCCCGAGCTGCTGTGGCACCTGCTGGTGGCTCCGCTGCCGGTCGCCGTCGGCTTGACCTGGTTGACGTACTTGCGCTGGTTGGGCGCCCGGACTCGCAGTCAGCTCTTCCAGCCGGCTGGCTTCGCCGGCGCGATCGCCGTCCTCATGAACACGGTCCCAGGGGCCGGGCCTCCCGATGCGGGAGGCATCCTGCCCCTGCTCTACGCCCTCACGGCGGTCCCCTGCTTCAGCGCGGCGGGGTGGCTGGCCGACCGGGTCGAGAGGCGGCTGTGGCAGCTCCCCCCTCAGCCGGTCGCTGCCCGGTCCCACTCGTGGACCGGGTGCGTCCTGTTGCTGGCGGGTGCGCTCGCGATCGCCGTGATCTTCACCGTGCCCCTGGGGAGCACAGTCCGCGGCGGGCGCTGGTTCCTGGTCGCTTCCCTCGCCTTCAACCTGGTGGTGCTGGGGCTGATTGGGCAGCGCCTCAAGCGCCGGGTGCTCGTGCAGCTCACCCCCTCCTTCGCCTTCGGGGCGGTCAGCACCTCCGCCGCCCCCGCCTGGGCAGACCCCGAGCGCCTGGCGGGCGCGCGCGCCTCCCTCGCCGCCCTCGGGTTCACGGGTGACCAGGACCGGCTGCTCTCGCGAGGAGACGCGCCCGTGGCGCTGTGCCGCTTCGCCGCGCGCCCCGATGGAGTCGGCGCCACGGTGGTCCTTCTCGGGCCGGAGTTTCCCGAGCAGGCGCCCCAGGTGAGCCTGGTGAGCGTCTTCCCGGGCGACCGACACCTGCAGACGACCACCCGTCCGCTCGACTCGGTGACGTGGGCGACCGCCGACGACGACTCGGTCCTGGAGTCCACCCCCGGGGCCTCGCCGGGGGACCTCCTGGCGCGCCACCTCGCAGAGCGGGAGGTGTTGATTGAGCGGTGGGGGGCCCCCCTCCGCCTGGACGTCGCTGCGGTGGTGAAGACGAACCAGCAGGCGATCGACGACCAGCGCCGGCTCGTCGCGCGCAGTTGGGCCATCCCCTTCGCCCTGCGGGTCCTGTCCTTTGGCGAGCCGGCGCGCGCCGCCCGGTGGCCCGGGCCGGTGCCGCCCCGGCCGGAGGTCAGCGGCGACGCGCCAGGCTCAGCGGCCACGCCAGCAGCAACCCCGCCGTGATCGCGAGCAGGGTCAGCTTCACCCCGTGCAGCCACCGCGGTCGACCCGGCGCGTGCACCAGGTCCGGGCGCACCGTGTAGCGGAGCGCCTTGCTCCACAGCGTGCGCCGATCGCCGCCGGCCCGCGGGTAGACCAGGCGCGCGTCGGGGTGGAGGTGCTCCGCCAGCGGCCCGCCCGCCTCGGCGAACGGCACGCGCAGCAGCGCGTCGTCTCGCACCACCGCGGCCCGCAGCGCAGCCGCCGCGCCGGCCCGCACCGCCTGCTGGAGGCGAATCGCGTCCAGAGGCGCGCCGGCCGGGTCCTCCACCCGCGCGACCCCGGTGGTCAGGTCGACCAGCGCCCACCTCCCCTCGGCAGGCAGGAACACCTCGGTCACCACGTGACCTGCCCGCCAGGCCTCGCCCACCCGTCCCCCCAGGTGGACCTCCCGGGCGGCGAAGCCGGCGCAGGCGGCGAAGAAGCGGGTGACCGCCGCCACCTGGGTGCACCACAGGCGGACCTCGCCCGCCTGAGCCCTGCTCCACTGGCGCCAGGGCCGCTCGGCGTCGAGGTCCGGCGGCGGCGCCCCCAGCCGCCCGGCCAGCCCCGCCGCCAGGAAGGCGGACAGGGCGTCCAGGCGCGCGCGCGAGGGCGCGCCGGCGGCGTGGATCCCCGCCGCCTGCAGCGCGGCGCGCGCGGCCGAGACGTCCTCCGACGGGGAGGCGTCG
>JAWLGW010000438.1:0-5981 GCA_041690735.1 Planctomycetota bacterium | reverse complement strand
CACGGCGAGCGGTTCCTCGCCGCGGAGGAGGTGGCGACCGACGCCCGCCGCAGCCTCGTGGCCTACGAGCCGCTCGGCGTGCTGCTGGCGGTGATGCCCTGGAACTTCCCCTTCTGGCAGGTGTTCCGCTTCGCCGCGCCCTCCCTCATGGCCGGCAACACGGCCCTGCTCAAGCACGCCAGCAACGTGCCCGGCTGCGCCCTGGCGATCGAGCGCCTGCTGCAGGAGGCCGCCTTCCCCCAGCACGCCTTCCAGTCGCTGCTGATCTCCAGCGACGCGGTGGAGCCGATCATCGCCTCCCCGCACGTGGCGGCCGTGACGCTCACCGGCAGCGTGCGCGCCGGGCGGGCGGTGGCGGCCCAGGCGGGGTCTCACCTCAAGAAGACGGTCCTCGAGCTGGGAGGCAGCGACGCCTACGTGATCCTGGAGGACGCCGACGTCGAGGCGGCGGCCAAGGCCTGCGCCGACAGCCGGCTGATCAACTCGGGGCAGAGCTGCATCGCGGCCAAGCGATTCGTCGTGGTGGAGCCGGTGGCCGAGGCCTTCGAGGAGGCGCTGGTGCGCCACATGAAGGCCGCCAAGATGGGCGACCCCGAGCAGGACGACACGGACGTCGGGCCCATGGCGCGCCCGGACCTGCGCGACGAGCTGCACGCGCAGGTGGAGGCCACGGTCGCCGCCGGCGCCCGCTGCGTCCTGGGGGGTCAGGTGCCCGAGGGCCCGGGCGCCTTCTATCCGCCCACCGTGCTCCTCGACGTCCCTCGCGGCAGCCCGGGCGCCAGCGAGGAGCTGTTCGGGCCGGTGGCGGCGGTCCTGCGGGCCCGCGACGAGAAGGCGGCCCTGCACATCGCCAACGACAGCACCTTCGGCCTGGGGGCGGCGGTGTTCACCCGCGACCTCGTGCGAGGGGAGCGGATCGCCACCCACGAGCTGGCGGCCGGCGCCTGCTTCGTGAACGCCTTCGTCCGCTCGGACCCCCGCCTGCCCTTCGGCGGGATCAAGCACAGCGGCTACGGCCGCGAGCTCGGCCGCCAGGGGATCCGGGAGTTCACGAATGTGAAGGCGGTGTGGATCGACTGACCGGCCCCTCGGCCGTCGCGCGGTGCACCAGCGCGAACCCGCCGCCGAACACCACCCCCCGCAGGAGCGCCCGCAGCGGGTCGTGCCGCGTCAAGTAGAACCAGCGCTCCCTCGCCTCCAGATACGCCGACGGCGGCCGCTTGCGGCGCGGCCGGTCGGCGGGAGGATCGGGCTGGAAGGCAGCTGCGCCGCTGGGGAGCACGCTTCGGCCGTCTGTCAGGCGACCAGGCGCCGGCGCGGACCGCGCTCGCGGGTCCAGCGGAGCGCCTCCGGGGGCGAGCAGGACCATGGGACCTCCAGCTCGCCACCGTCCCGGGCCTGCGCCCAGTCGAAGGGAGGAGGCTCACGGAGGCGCGGGGTCTCGCAAGGGACGCACGGCCACGGCTCGCGGTGCCGGGCGCAGCGGAGCGCGAGGGAGCTGAACGGAGCGTCCGCGTCGGCCAGCGCGTGCACGTAGTAGGGCGGGCCCGACGACATGCAGCGCCACCGGCGCGGGACGAGCGCCTCCTCGAGCGCCGCGAGCGCCAGGAACAGGGCCGCGAAGGCGGCGACCAGGGTGCGCGCGCGGCTCGCCACCATCGGGCGCTGCTCGCAGCCGAGGCTGGGGCACACGCCCGCCTCGTCCCAGCACTCGAAGTGGAGCCCCACCCCGCAGGCGCCGCACACGCCGGCCACCCGCTCCATGGCGTCGTGACAGTAAGCGCAGCGCACGGCGCTACCCGTCCTGGCGCGACCCGTCGTCCTGGCGCGCCAGCTCGTCCAGGCGCTTCCACAGGTCGGACTTGCGCAGGGAGGCGAACGCCTTCTCCTTGGCCGCCAGCTCGGTCCAGTCGAAGCCCGCCTGGCGCGCCGCGTGCAGCGAGCGGATCGCCAGGATGTCCAGCTGGCGGCTCTTGCTGCGGCTCATGGCCGCGGCCACGGCGGCGCGATAGGAGGCCTCCCCCAGCTCGGGCATGACCTCGGCGACGAACAGCAGGTGCTGCATGGCGTGCTCCTCCTTGCGCACGCCGTAGGCGAGGGCGCCCAGCATGAGGTGCGACAGGAGGCGGTTGGGGCTCTGGTTGAGCACCAGCTCCACCTCGTCGTACAGCTGCTTCGCCTCCTGCGGGTCCACCGGGACGGTGAGGGCCCGCGCCACCAGGGGCGCCGCCTGGAGGAGCTTGGCGAGGTCCGCCGGGAACGGCAGCACCTCGGCGTCGAGGAGCAGGTACTCGGCCACCTTCTCCTTGTCCTCGCTCAGGCCCTCGCTCCCCGCCCGCTTGAGGAGGCGGAACAAGTTCGCCAGGTGGACGTCGTCGAGGTACGCCGCCCGGATCCCTGCGGCCAGGGCGCCCCACAGCTCGCCCGACTCCTCGCGGGTCCGAGCCACCAGCAGCCAGCCCTCGGGGTCGCTCGGGAGCAGGGTGGCCGCCTCGTACGCCTCTTCGTAGGCCTCCAGGACGTTGTCCGCGTCCAGCTTGGCCTTGACGCTCTCGCGCTTGGCGTTCGCCTCCTCCGACCGGCGCGTCAGCTCGTCGCGCAGGGCGGTGCGCTCCTCTCGGATCTGTCGGACGCGCGCCCGCAGCTGCTCGACCTGCGGGTCGTTGCGCGAGTGGTCCGACAGCCGCGACAGCAGCTCCTCCTCGTCGCGCAGGAGCCCCTCGTCGAGGGGGGCCAGCTGGCGCAGCTCGGCGAAGGCGGCGGTCACGTGGGCCAGCTTCTCCTCGAGGGTGGCCCGCCCCTCGCCCTCGCCGTCCTCGGGCCGCAGCGCCTCGAGGAACAGCCCCCGAACCCGCAGGTCGAGGGTGTCGCCGCGCAGGTCCTTCGCCTTGCGCAGCACCTGCCGCGCGGTCTCGGCGCTCTCGATGATCCCGTCGAAGCTCGTCAGGTGGAAGGCGTTCAGGATCGCGGTGTGGATCGAGCTGGGGTTGGCCTCGCTGGCTCGCACCAGGTGTCGCCCGGCGCGGGCGTGCGCGCCCTGCAACAGCGCCAGCGAGGCCAGGCCGGTGTGGGCGTGGGCGCTGGTGGGGCACACCCAGGCCGCCCGCCGGTAAGCCAGCTGGGCCTGCTCGAGCAGCTGCGCGCGCTCCCTGGGCGGCGCCAGGCGGGCCGCCCGCTCGAACCGGACGCCTCGCGCGTACAGCAGGCCCTCGGGGCGCCGGACGTCGCGCTCGTAGCGGATCGCCTGGGCCCAGCTGCGCTGCGCCCGCTCGAGGTAGAGGTCGGCTTGCGCGGTCTCCTTCTTGGCCTTGATCTCGTACACCCGGGCGATCGCCGCCAGGCTCCAGGGGTCGGGGTTGCGCGGGTCGATGGCCAGCGCGTCTTCGAACTTGCGCAGGGCGCGGTCGGGCTGGCTGGCGTACTTCTGCAGCATGACCAGCCCGGCCGTGCGCTTCGCCTCCACCGAGGTGGGGCGCTGCCGCTGCACCTCCTTGAGGCGCTCCTCGGCGTCGTCGAGGTACTGGCTGTCGTGATAGGGGTCGACCTCCAGGCGGGCCAGGAGGAGCGCGCCGTCGCCCGAGACCCGGTCGAGGCCGAAGGCGGACTTGGCGTGCTGGTAGGCCTCGGCGATGTTCCCGGTCGTGGCCTCGATTCGCGCCAGCACCCGCTGAGCCCGGGCGGAGACGCGCCAGTGGCGCGGCTGCGCCTGGAGCTTCACCGACTCCGCGTCCCGCGCGGCCCGATCGAAGCGCAGCCGCACCTCGTCCGCCTCGGCCCGCACCACCAGCGCCAGCAGGGAGCCCGGGTCGAGGCTCACCGCCGCGTTCGCGGCCGCCCAGGCCTCGTCGGGGGCCCCCAGCGCCAGCAGCACCTCCGCCTGCGCGATCCGCGGGCCGGCGGCGTCCGGCGCGGCCGCCGCCGCGGCCGCGAGGGCGTCGCGCGCCTCGAACGAGCGGCCCAGCGCCGCCAGCACCCGGCCGCGCACCGCCTCGGCCTGCCAGCCGCCCGGGAGCTTGACCTGCGCGGCCTCGGCATCGGCCAGCGCCTTGTCGAGGTCGCCCAGGGCGAGGCGGGCGCGCGCTCGCTCGACCAGGATCTGTCCTTCGAGGTCGACCTTCTCCTCGTCGGACAGGGGGTCGAGGGGGAACGGCTCTTCGTCCCCGTCCGCGGCCGGCGGGGCGGGCGCGCGGCCGAGGAAGTCCAGCGTGGCGGTCAGGTCGGCCGTCGCCTCGTCGAAGTCCTCACGCAGCATGAGGACCCGCGCGCGACCCAGCCGCGCCCGCACCAGCCCGGGGGCCGCCTCCAGCGCCGCGGCCAGCTGTTGCTCGGCCTCCTTGATCAGGCCGCGCAGGGTCAGCAGCTCGCCGCGAGCGGTCTGCGCGTGCGGGTTGTCGGGCCACACGCCCTTGGCCTCGCCCTCACCGAGCACGCGCAGGAGCGCCAGCTGCGCCTGGTCGAGCGCCCCGTTCTCGTCGCGCAGCATGGTCGCCCGCGCCTGGAGGACCAGGCCGTCCGCGAGCAGCAGGTTGCGCTCGCGCTCGGTCCGCTCTGCCAGCGCCGCGACCGGATCCTCGTTCTCGGGATAGGTGGTCGTGCTGTAGCGCTCGCCCAGCTCGGTCAGCTGCTCGACGACGGCGCGGGCCGCCTCGAGCGCGTCCGGCAGCCGCGCCCCGCGCAGGGCCGCCTGACCCTCCTTCAGCCGGGACCGGGCGGCGGCCAGGGCGTCGGCGGTCTGCGCCTCGAGGCCCGTCAGCTCGGCCTGCACCTGCTGCTGGTGCACGCGCTCCTTGCCGCGCACGTAGCTGTAGGCGAGGCCGCCCAGCACCGCCGCCAGCAGGACCCCCGTCACCCCGAGCACCACCGGGATCGAGCCGCGCTTCCGCACGCGCTTGAGCCACTTCATGAAGGGCCCGTCGGCCCTGGCGGCGATGCTCCCGCCCGAGAGCAGGGCGGCGATGTCGTCCGCGAACGCCTCGCCCGTGGGGTAGCGGTCGTCGGGGTCCTTGGCCATGGCCTTGAGGCACACCGTCTCGAGGGCCTTGGTCAGCTGCGGCTTGATCTTGGCGGGCGGGACCGGCTCGTCGTGGATGATCCGGTTGTAGAGCTCGACGGTCGTCTGGCCCACGAACGGCAGCCGGCCCGTCGCCAGCTCGTACATGATCACGCCGAGCGAGTACACGTCGGCGCGCCGGTCGATCTCCTTGCTGCGGCCCGATGCCTGCTCGGGCGACAGGTAGTAGGGCGTGCCCAGGACCGCGCCGGTCTTGGTGAGCACCGACTGGTGGTCCTTGTCCTTGGCGAGGCCGAAGTCGGTCAGCTTGGGGGCCATGTCCTCGCGGACCATGACGTTGGCGGGCTTGAGGTCGCGGTGGATCACGCCCTGCTCGTGGGCGTAGTGGACGGCCCGCGCCATCTTCTCGAGGATCTCCATGCCGATCTCGAGGTCGAGGTCGTCCTTGAGCATGCGGTCGAGGGGCTTGCCCTCCACGAACTCCATGGCGAAGTACGGGTAGCCGCGGAACTCGCCCGCGTCGAGGATCTTGACGATCCCCTCGTGGTCGAGCTTGGAGGTCGACTCGATCTCCCGCAGGAAGCGCTTCACCTTGCGCTCGCTCACGCTGCCGTTCGCCTGGAGCATGACCTTGATCGCGGCCTTCTCACCCGACTCGAGGTGGCCGAGGTAGACCACGCCCATGCCGCCGCGCGCCAATTCGCGGTCGATCAGCCAGTCGCCGATCCGCTCGTCCTCCTCCGCGCCGCCTTCCCCTGGCGCAGCTCCCGGAGAGGTGGCGAAGCCGCCCGCCAGGTCTTGCCCGTAGGTCGAGCCTCCGGGGCCGGAGCCGAAGCTCGAGCCCGTGGGTGCAGCGCCGAAGCCGGCCGGCCCTTGCCCGAAGGTGGAGCCGGCGGGCGCGCCGAAGCCGGTGGCTGGCGGCCCGAACGCCGAGCCATGCGGGCTGGGCACCCCGGGGCCGAAGCCCGAG
>JAWLGW010000437.1:0-5992 GCA_041690735.1 Planctomycetota bacterium | reverse complement strand
ACCTCATGGAGGACGCCTTCCAGCCGACCCCGATCGTGAGCTACCACCGCTCGCTGTACCTGGCCGGCCCCACGGAGGTGGAGGAGATGGTGACCCAGCTCCCGGACGAGGTGACGTCGGTCCTGGTCCTCGGCCACAACAACGGCTGGGAGGACGTCGTCGAGTGGCTGTGCGGCGACGACGTCTCCCTCACCACCGCCAACGCGGCGCTCCTCAGCTGCGAGGGCGACGGCTGGGCCGAGGCCGTGGCCCTCGCCCCCAGCTGGAAGCTGCACGGCGTGGTGCGGCCCAAGGAGCTGGAAGAAGAGGAGTGATTCGAGCGAGGAAGGTAGGAAGACAGGAAGAGAGGGCTCTTCTCCTGCTTTCCTATCTTCCTCGCTCACTCCCGGCCGGGGTCTACGCCTCCAGGTCCGCGTCGTCCAGGCTGCGCACCACCTCCGCCAGCAGGGCGACGCCGAAGCCGGTCGCGCGCTTGCCGGGGAACGACGGACCGGCCAGGTCGACGTGGAGCCAGGGCACGTCCAGCTCCTGGATGTGCCGGTAGACGAACTGGGCCGCGCAGCTGCTTTGGGCGTTCATGCGGTCGGCGACCGAGTTGCGCATGTCGGCCACCGCGCTCTTGAACTCGAGCTGGAACAGCTCGGGCGCGAACAGGAGCGGATGGGTCAGGTCGCCGCTGCGGCGCCCCGCGCGCACCGCCAGCGACTCCACCCCCTCGCGGTTCGACACCACGGCCGCGTGCCGCTTGCCGGTCGAGAGCAGCTGAGCGCCGGTGAGGGTCGCGGCGTCGATCACGAGGTCGGGCTCGAACCTGCGCGCGGCGTACGACACGCCGTCCGCCAGCAGCAGCCGCCCCTCGGCGTCGGTGTTGTTGATCTCCACGGTCTTGCCCGAGTGGAGGGTCAGAATGTCGTCGGGGCGGTAGCTGTCGGGGCCGATGGCGTTCTCGGCCAGCGGCACCAGGCCGATCACCCGCAGCCCGCTCACCTTCTCCTGGGCCAGGGCGCGGAAGGCGCCCAGCACCGCCGCGCCGCCCCCCATGTCGCCCTTCATGCCGCACATGTGGCCGCCGGTCTTGAGGCTGAGGCCGCCGGTGTCGTACACGACCCCCTTGCCGACCAGCGCCACCGTCCGCTTGGCCCGCTTCGGCCCGTGGTCGAGCACCAGCAGGCGCGGCGCCACCTTGGCCGCCCGCCCCACGCCGAGCAGCCCGCCCAGCCCCTCGCGCACCAGCTGCTGCCCCTGCACCACGTCGACCTTGACGCCCTTGAGCCCGCGCAGCCCCTTGCGGGCCTCGGTCACGAAGTCGGCCGGCGAGAGCTCCGCCGCCGGGCGGTCCACCAGCGAGGCGGCCCAGCGGGTGGCCTCCACCACCGCCTCCGCCCGGGGGTCCGCCTTGAGCGAGCGCCCTTGCCCGTCGACCGCCGCCACGGTGAGCGTCCGCGCCTTGTCCTTGTCGGTGCGGCGGCTGTAGAGGGGGAACGCCCGACCCAGCGCGTTGGCGGCGGCGACGTAGTGGTCCGCGTCGTCGAGGCACAGGACGGCCGTGGCGCGGGCGGCGCCGCCGAGGTCCAGCTTGCCGGCGCAGTCGGCGACGGCGTGGCTGCGGGAGGGCGAGCAGTGGCGCGAGGGCGCGTCGGGCAGCACCGCCACCGAGATCCGGCGCGGCCCCTCGCCCCCGGTGTAGCTGGTGCGCACCGCGCCCATGCCGCCCGCCTTGGCGTCCCGCACCAGGTCGCCCACCAGCTCCTGCAGGCGCTTGCCGGTGAACACCTTCCGCCACACGCCGTTCTTGAGCGCCCGCTCGGAGGCGAGCAGGGCCAAGTGGTCGGGTTTGCCCTTGAGGGCCTGAGTGAGGCTGTTCGCGAAGCGGATCTTGGTAGCCACGGGTCCCCCTCCAGCTGCACCAGTGTGCGAGAGGCGGGAGGTTAAGGGACCGGCGCCGCGCGCTCAATCGGGAGGGGGCGCCTCTCCGCGAAGGGTCGCCACCAGCAGGCGGTGGAACCGGTGCACCCCCGCCTCCTGCCGGGGCGAGTAGCGCCCGCGGCGATACAGCCGCGCCCGCATGGCCCGCTGCTGCGCCTCGACCACCGCCTCGTCCTCGAGCTCCACCTGGTGCAGGTCCCCGCCGGCGCCCTCGCCCCGGCGCTCCTCGTCGCCCACGTAGGTGAGGTAGCGGATCCGGGTCCGATCGACCGCCAGCGGCTCCACCACGTTGATCGACAGGCCCCAGGGGTAGAGGTTGAGCATGGTGTTGGGGAACAGCCACCAGTAGAAGGCGGCCACCCGCAGCCCCGCGTCGGGGTGGCCCTGCGGGAGCGCGAAGCAGGGGTCGCTCGGTCCGGCCACCCCCACCTGCAGCACCGCGTGCGGAAAGGTGAGGATCCGGTAGGCCTTCCAGTCGAGGCTGCGGGCCAGGGCCGGGTGCACGAACGGAATGTGGAACCCCTCCAGGTAGTTGTCCACGTACAGCGCCCAGTTGGCCGCGACCTCGTAGCTGCGCGAGGCGCCCGGGTCGAGGCGGAGGCTGCTCCAGGGCACCCAGTCCAGCCGCTCGCGCACCGGCGCGATCACCTCGCGCCAGGGCGCGATCGGGTCGAGGGAGGCGAACAGGAGCCGGTCGAGGCCCTCCAGCGCCACGGCCGGCAGGTCGTCGCTGGCGGCGGGGAAGCCGGCGCACCCCTCGAACTCGGGCGCCGACAGGAGCCGCCCGTCCAGGGCGAACCGCCGGCCGTGGTACCGGCAGCGCAGGGCGCTGGCGCGGCACGGCTCGCTCACCACCGGGAAGGCGCGGTGCGTGCAGACGTTCGACAGGCAGCGCAGCCGGCCGTCGTCGCCGCGGGTCAGCACCAGCGGCTCGTCGAGGCACCCCGGCAGGAGGGTCACCGGCCGGACCGCGCCCGCCTCCGCCACCTCGGCGGCGTCGCCGATCAGCTGCCAGCTGCGGGCGAACACGCGCTCGCGGACCCGCTCGAACAGGGCGGGGTCGGTGTACAGGCGCCCAGGCGGCGTCGTCGCCCGGGGCAGGTCCGGGTCGATCGCGAGGTCCCCGTCCCAGTCACGACGGTCCTCAGTCACGACGGTCCTCAGTCACGACGGTCCTCAGTCACGGCGCAGGGCCGGCCGGTCGCAGGCGAAGGGGGCCAGGGCGGCCGGCCCCGGCGCCCCAGGCTCCAGGGCGGCGATCGCCTCGCCCAGGGCGCTCGCCATCTTGAAGCCGTGGCCCGACAGGCCGGCGACGAAGGCCACCTGCGGGTGGCGCGGATGCCGGTCGACCACGAAGTGCTCGTCGGGCGTCCGGGTGTACAGGCACACCGCGTGGCGCAGCCGCCGCTCGCTGACGCCGGGCAGGTGGGCGCGCACGAAGGCGGCCACGGGCGCCTCGTCGCTCGGACGCAGGGCGCGGTCGACCTGCAGGGGGTCCTCGACCGGCTCGCCCCCGCTGTGCTCGGCGACCTTCAGGGCGCCGTCCACCGCCGGGAACCCGTAGAAGTGGCCCTGCGGCGTCTCGTAGAAGTAGCCCGGGCAGCCGCGGTCGGCGGCGTAGCGGGGGTCGTCGGCCGCGAACCACAGGAGCGGCTTGCGGACCCCCTGCAGCGGCAAGCCGAGGTCCGCCAGGACCTGCCCCGCCCAGGCGCCGGCGGTGATCACCAGCCGGTCGGCCGCGTACTCCGCCGCCTCGGTGGTGACGACCACCCCCTCCCCGTCGGGCCGCCAGCCGGTGACCGCCTCACCGACCCGCAGCTCGGCGCCGCGGGCCCGGGCGAGGAGGACGTGCGCCGCCACGCAGGCCTCCACCCGCAGGTAGCCGGCCCGCCGCTCGAACGCCGCCGCCGCGCCCTCGGGCAGCGCGAAGGCGCCGCCGAACCGCTCCTTCACCGCCGCCGCGTCGAGGGCCTCGACCTCGAGGCCGTGCTCGGCGGCGCTGCGCAGCACGCCTGGCACGACCACCCCGTCGGGCGGCCCGACCTCGAGCAGGCCGACCTCCCGATACAGCTCCTCGCCCGCCAGCTCCTCCAGCTCCGCCCACAGGTCGTACGCGCGGCGGAGCAGGGGCACGTAGCCCGCCCCCTCGAAGTAGGCCAGGCGAATGATCCGGGTCTCCCCGTGGGAGCTGCCCCGGTCGTGCCCCGGCGCGAACCGGTCGAGCCCGAGCACCTTGCGCCCCGCGCGCGCCAGGTGGAACAGGGCGGCGCTGCCGACGCCGCCCACCCCCAACACGATCGCCTCGTAGTGCTCCATGGCCGGGATTGTAGGCGCCGGTCGCAGCCCTCGCTTACCATCCCTCGCACCAACGGAGGGCGCGAGCCATGAGCGACCGCGTGACGATCCCCGGCGCCCAGGACCACGACCTCTCGGCGCGAGTGGAGCGCCCGCTGGGGCCGCCGCGGGCCTGGGCCCTGTTCGCCCACTGCTTCACCTGCAGCAAGGACCTGCACACCGCCCGGCGGATCGGCCAGGCCCTGCGCGAGCGCGGCTACGGTGTGGTGCGGTTCGACTTCACCGGCCTGGGCGAGAGCGAGGGCGAGTTCGCCGGCACCACCTTCTCCTCGAACGTGGGCGACCTGGTGGCGGTGGCGGGGTGGATGCGGGAGCGCCTCGGCCCCGCCCGGGTCCTGGTCGGTCACAGCCTGGGCGGCGCCGCGGTCCTGGCCGCCGCCCACCAGCTCGAGGAGTGCGTGGCGGTGGCCACCATCGGCGCGCCCGCCGACCCCGCCCACGTGCGGGCCCTGTTCGGCGAGTCTCTGGGCCGGATCGAGACCCAGGGCGAGGCGGAGCTGTCCATCGGCGGCCGCCCCTTCACCGTCCGCAAGAGCTTCCTCGACGACCTCGCCGCCCGCGACCCCGCCCAGGAGATCGCCAAGCTGCGGCGGGCGCTCCTGATCCTGCACGGGCCGTTCGACCAGGTGGTGGGCGTCGACGAGGCCCGCAAGATCTTCGAGTGGGCCAAGCACCCCAAGAGCTTCGTGTCCCTCGACAGAGCCGACCACCTGCTGACCCGCCCCGAGGACGCCGCCTACGCGGGCGAGGTGATCGGCGCCTGGGCCGCCCGCTATCTCCCGCCGGGCACCGCCGCGCAGACGCCGCCGCCCGAGGGGGTGGTGGAGGTCCGCGGCGGCCCCACCGGCTTCGCTCAGGAGGTGCGCGTGGGGCAGCACGCCCTGCGCGCCGACGAGCCGGTCAAGGTTCCGGGCGGCACCGACACCGGCCCCGCCCCCTACGACTACCTGCTGGCCGGGCTGGGCGCCTGCACCTCCATGACCCTGCGCATGTACGCCGACCGCAAGGGCTGGCCGCTGGAGGGCGTCGAGGTGCGCCTGAAGCACCGCAAGGTCCACGCCGAGGACTGCGCCGACTGCGAGACCGCCAAGGGGCGGGTGGACGAGATCGAGCGGGAGGTGGCGGTGAGCGGCCCCCTCGACGAGGCGCAGCGGGCCAGGCTGCTGGAGATCGCCGACCGGTGCCCGGTGCACCGCACCTTGGAGGGGGAGATCAAGATCCGCACGCGGCTGGCGGAGGGGGATACGAGCGCGACCGACGTCAGCTGACCTCCGGGTCTGCTGTCGTGCCCGTGCCCGAGGCGGGCCCCAACCCAGAGAGCGGCGCCCCCTCCTCCACCCGCCCGTCCCGCAGGCGCACCTGCTGCTCGGCCGCGGCGGCGACCTCGGGGTCGTGGGTGACCAGCACGATCGTGACGCCGTCCTTCGCCGTCTCGCGCAGCAGGTCCACGATCGCCGCCGCCGTGGCGCCGTCGAGGTTGCCGGTGGGCTCGTCCGCCAGCAGCAGCTTGGCGCCGCCGACCAGAGCGCGGGCGACCGCCACCCGCTGCTGCTCGCCGCCCGACAGGAGGAGCGGCAGGTGGTCCGCCCGCTCCTTCAGCCCCACCCGCTCCAGCAGCGCCGCCGCGCGGGCGTGGCGGTCGCTGCGCGACACGCCCGCGTACCGGAGGGGGAGCGACACGTTCTCGAGGGCGGTGAGGGTCGGGATCAAG